>NZ_JASCOP010000002.1:0-121035 GCF_029959395.1 Stenotrophomonas sp. PS02300 | reverse complement strand
GCGTGGAAATCACCAAGTAAATCGGTGATGGCGTGAACCAGACGGGCCGTGGCATTGCCACGGCCCTTTTCATTGGCGGGTCAATTCCAGACGGTGATGCGGCCGTCAGGTGCGTTCAGCTGCATCGCCTCCGGTCCTGCGTATCCGCCGTCGCTCAGGTCCACGTGCAAGGCCGAGCCGTCGCCGAACGTCAGCGTCAGTCCACTCTCGTCGAGCGCGCTGCCGGCCACTTCAAGACGAAGGGACCAGGGAGGCGCATCCGCCGATTGAAGTCCGGAGAACGCGACCCTGTTGTAGATGTGCAGCGACCAGCCGTCATCGGTGCTGATCGAGACCTGTCCCTCCAGGCGGGAGACCGCCACGGCCTTGCCGATGAACATTCCAAGAGATTCCACGCCACGCTCGCTCATGCCAGAACTCCGGGGACAGGCGGGTAGGGTCGCATCCCGATCGACTGCCGATAACCCCACCACGTGCGAGGGTGGCATGACCGTCGGCCTCACATGGTGTGACGCTATAGTCGCGGCATGAGCGATGTCCACACCGATCCCGCGGATCTTCCTGTCGTCCTGCACGCCCTGCGAATCGCCTGGCAGGCCAACCGTCCGTCGCTGGAACAGCGCCGCAGCGACCTGCAGCGCCTGCGCGCGGTCCTCAAGGCACGCCTGGCGCAGATGGCCGAGGCCATCGCCGCCGATTTCGGCCACCGCTCCACCCACGAGTCGCTGATCGCCGACGGCATGACCGTGCTCAATGAGATCGACCACCTGCTGGGCCACCTGCGCGGGTGGACGCGCCCGCGCCGGGTCGGGGTGGGCTGGCGGTTCTGGCCTGCGCGGGCGCAGACCCGGCCGGTGCCACTCGGCGTGGTCGGGGTGATCTCGCCTTGGAACTACCCGGTGAACCTGGCGCTGATCCCGCTGGCTACTGCAATTGCCGCCGGCAACCATGTCCTCCTGAAACCCTCCGAACACACCCCGCGCACCAGCGCCTTCCTGCATGACCTGCTGGCCGGGGTGTTCCCCGCCGACCGGGTGGCGGTAGTTCAGGGCGATGCCGCGTTGGCATCGGCCTTGGCCGGCTCACCGCTGGACCACCTGGTGTTCACCGGCTCCACGGCCGTGGGCCGCAAGGTCATGGCCGCTGCCGCGCAGCACCTGACCCCGCTCACCCTGGAACTGGGCGGCAAGTCACCGGCCATCGTGTGCAGCGACTACCCGCTGGACAAGGCCGCCGCGCGGCTGGCCACCGGCAAGTGGTTCAACGCCGGCCAGACCTGCATCGCGCCGGATTATGTCCTGATCGACGGCCGCCGCCAGCGCGAGCTGGTGCAGCAGTTGCAGACCCAGGTGCGCGCGCGCTACGGCGATTTCAGCAACACCGACGACTACACCCACATCATCAATGAAGGCCAGTACCAGCGCCTGCTCGGCTACCTGGCCCAGGCGCGCGAGCGCGGCGTACCGGTGATCGAACTGGCCAGCATCGATTCGGAGCGCGCGCGCCGCGAGCGGCTGATCGTGCCGACCATCGTGCTCGACCCGCCAGCCGACCTGGACCTGATGCAGGACGAAATCTTCGGCCCGATCCTGCCGGTCTGCGCCTATCCCGACCTGGATGCCGCCCTGGAATCCGTACAGGGACGCGACCGCCCACTGGCGCTGTACGTTTTCAGCGAACAGCGGCCGGTAGTGGAGCGCGTGCTCGGCCAGATCGTGGCCGGCGGCGTCACCGTCAACGACACCCTGCTGCACTTCGCCATCAACGGCCTGCCGTTCGGCGGCGTCGGCCCCAGCGGCATGGGCGCCTATCACGGCCGCGCAGGCTTCGACGCCATGAGCAAGCAGCTGCCGATCCTCTGGCAGTCACGCTGGGCAGCGAGCGACCTGCTCAAGCCGCCCTATTCAAGGATCGCCGGTCTCCTGAAGGCCATTCTTCGGTAGCGCGGCTACAATGCCCCCATGAAAATCGCCTCCTGGAACGTAAATTCGCTCAACGTGCGCCTGCCGCACCTGGAACAGTGGCTCACCGCGTTCGCGCCGGACGTGGTCGGCATCCAGGAAACCAAGATGGAGGACCACAAGTTCCCCGACGCGGTGCTGGCCGGGCTGGGCTACCGCAGCGTGTTCGCCGGTCAGAAGACCTACAACGGCGTGGCGCTGCTGTCGCGCGAGCCGGCCCAGGATGTGCAGATCGGCATTCCCGGGTTCGAGGACGAACAAAAGCGGGCCATCGCCGGCACCGTCAACGGCGTGCGCATCATCAACCTGTACGTGGTCAACGGCCAGGACGTGGACACCGACAAGTACGCCTATAAGCTGCGCTGGCTGGAAGCCGTGCACGCCTGGGTAGCCTCGGAACTGCAGAAGTACCCCGAGCTGGTGGTGATGGGCGATTTCAACATCGCCCCCGACGCGCGCGACGTGCACGACCCGCTGGTCTGGAACGAGAACCACATCCTGACCTCCACCGCCGAACGCGGCGCGCTCAACAAGCTGCTGCAGCTGGGCCTGCACGATGCCTTCCGGCTGCATAGCGAGGAAGAGGGCGTCTTCAGCTGGTGGGATTACCGCGCGGCCGGCTTCCGCCGCAACCTGGGCCTGCGCATCGACCTGACCCTGGTGTCCGATGCGCTCAAGGCGCGCGCGCTGGCCTCGGGCATCGACCGCGAGCCGCGGACCTGGGACCGGCCCAGCGACCACGCGCCGGCGTGGGTGCAGCTGGGGTAAGGCGAGAGAGGTAGGTAACGACCGTTGGTCGTTACCCACCCGGTAAGTCAGCGAACGCTCTTGCGAGTGAAGAGGTTCACGATTGCCAGCAGGATCACCGCACCAATCAGCGAGAACAGGAACGTTCGGATCGTGATCGCGTCGTTGATGCCGCCGCCGAAGATGAACCCGGCGATCAGCGCGCCGATGATGCCGACCACGATGTTGAGGATGATGCCCTGCTGCGCGTCGCGACGCATGATGATGCTGGCCAGCCAGCCCACGATGCCACCGACGATCAACCAGATGATGATGCCCATGTTGTCCACTCCCAGAGTTTGTGTGCCGATGAGACGGGGCCA
Organism: Stenotrophomonas sp. PS02300; assembly: GCF_029959395.1. Taxonomy (NCBI): domain Bacteria; kingdom Pseudomonadati; phylum Pseudomonadota; class Gammaproteobacteria; order Lysobacterales; family Lysobacteraceae; genus Stenotrophomonas; species Stenotrophomonas sp. PS02300. Next base: position 117,965 of record NZ_JASCOP010000002.1, on the reverse strand, counting down.
GTTGACGGCAGCCCCCGTGAAGTCGTCGTGCAGCCGTATTGGCGGGGCGTTCGCATGAGCCTGCCGGCCACGTTGGACGGTCCCTGGCGGTTCGGCCCGGTGACCGTCTGGCGCCTGCCGCACGTGCCCGGCACCCGTGGCGAGCCGCAGGCGCGGGTGCTGCTGGCCGAACAGCTGGGCGGCAGCCCGGAGGGCCTGCCGCTGCAGCGCGACCCGCGCGGCCGCCCGGAGCTGCAGGGCCCGCTGGCCCATTTCGGCACCGGCTGGAGCCACAGCCACGGCCTGCTGCTGGTGGGGCTGGGCGAGGGCGTACGGCTGGGGGTGGACCTGGAACCGCTGCGCCCGCGACCGCGCATGGCCGAAATCATCGAACGCTTCTTCCACCCTTCCGAGGTGGCCTGGCTGCTGGGCCTGGACGAGGATGCCCGCACCCATTGGTTCTTCCGGGTCTGGTGCGCCAAGGAAGCCATCCTCAAGGCGCAAGGGCAGGGCATCTCGTTCGGCCTGCACCGCCTTCAGCTGGCGCCCGGCGCCGACGGCGCCCTGCACTTGGCCTGGTGCGACCCGGAACTGGGCCCGGCCCCACGCTGGCACCTGCACGAATGGCAGGCCGCGGACGATTTCCGCGCCGCGTTGGCCTGGCACGCGCTGTAAGCGCACCGAATCCGCGCAGTCAGCAGGCCCCCAGCCTGCGATAATGGGGGCATGACCGAACACAAACTCCCGGCCGGCGTGGCCGAAGCGCTTGAGCGCGGCCTGGCTGCCATGGGCCTGGATGCCGCCCTGGCGCCGCCCCTGCTGACCTACCTGGCGCTGCTCGACCGCTGGAACCGCACCTACAACCTCACCGCCATCCGCGACCCGATGGAGATGGTCACCCGCCATCTGCTCGATTCGCTGGCGATGCAGCCGTACCTGGAGCAGGGCACCCTGGCTGACCTGGGCACCGGCCCCGGACTGCCCGGCATTCCGCTGGCCATCGCCCGCCCGCAGCTGCAGGTGACCCTGGTGGAGAGCAACGGCAAGAAGGCCCGCTTCATGCGCGAAGCGGTGCGCCAGCTGGGGCTGACCAATGCCCGCGTGGCCGAATCCCGTGCCGAGGCGCTGGCCGAACCGGGCGCCTATGACAACCTGACCGCCCGCGCCATGGACACCCTGGCCGGCATCATCGCCGTCGGCGGGCACCTGCTGCGCCCCGGCGGACGCCTGCTGGCCATGAAGGGCCTCCATCCGCACGACGAGATCGCCCAGCTGCCGGCCGGCTGGCAGGTGGAACAGGTGCTGCCGCTGCATGTTCCGGGGCTGACCGGCGAGCGACATCTGGTGGTGGTGGCCGGTCCGTGAGACACGACACGCCCCATGCCCGCATAATGCCCAGTCCCACCCCCTGCCGATGAGGCTCACCCGCATGGCCCGCATCATCGCCATCGCCAACCAGAAAGGTGGCGTCGGCAAGACCACGACTGCCGTCAATCTGGCCGCCGCCCTGGCTGCTGCGCCCAAGCGCGTGCTGCTGGTCGACCTCGATTCCCAGGGCAATGCGACCATGGGCAGCGGTGTGGACAAGCGCGAAGTTGCCGCCTCCACCTGCGACCTGCTGCTGGGCGAAAGCACCGCGGCCGAAGTCCGGGTGACCACCCCGGAAGGCTTCGACCTGCTGCCGGGCAACATCGACCTGACCGCCGCCGAGATCCAGCTGATGGACCAGGGCGAGCGCGAACAGCGCCTCAAGCGCGCGCTGGCCCCGATCCAGGACGAGTACGACTTCATCCTGATCGACTGCCCGCCGGCGCTGTCGCTGCTGACCCTCAACGCGTTGGCCGCCGCCGATTCGGTGATCGTGCCGATGCAGTGCGAGTACTACGCGCTGGAAGGCCTGAGCGCGCTGGTGGAAACCATCGATGCGCTGCGCGCCAACCTCAATCCCAGCCTGGAGATCGAGGGCGTGCTGCGCACCATGTTCGATGTGCGCAACAACCTGGCCAACGCCGTGTCGGCCGAACTGACCGACCACTTCGGCGACCGCGTGTTCCGCACCATCGTGCCGCGCAACGTGCGCCTGGCCGAGGCGCCCAGCCACGGCCAGAGCATCGTCGGCTACGACCGCGCCTCGCGCGGCGGCGTCGCCTACCTCGGCCTGGCCGGCGAGATCATCCGCCGCCACCACCAACGCAACACGGCCGGCAAGGCCATGGAGACCGCCTGATGAGCACCAAGCCCGCCCCCGGCAAGAAACGCGGCCTCGGCCGTGGCCTCGATGCGCTGCTGGGGCCCAAGGGCGCGGTGACACAGGTACAGGCCGCGGCCGTGATCGAACCGCTGCCGGGTGAAGTGCTGCGCAAGCTGCCGGTCAAGCAGCTGCAGCCGGGCAAGTACCAGCCGCGCCGCGACATGGACGAAACCAAGCTCGCCGAGCTGGCCGACTCCATCAAGGCGCAGGGCGTGATCCAGCCGATTCTGGTGCGCCAGCTCGGCCCGGACAGCTTCGAGATCGTGGCCGGCGAACGCCGCTGGCGCGCGTCGCAGCTGGCCGGCCTGGACGAAGTGCCGGTGGTGGTGCGCGAGCTCGAAGACCGCACCGTCATCGCGATGGCGCTGATCGAGAACATCCAGCGCGAAGACCTCAACCCGCTCGAAGAAGCCGAAGCCCTGCAGCGGCTCATCAGCGAATTCGCCCTGACCCACGCCGAGGCCGCCCAGGCCGTCGGCCGCTCGCGCGCGGCGGTGTCCAACCTGCTGCGCCTGCTGGAGCTGCCGGTGGCGATCCGCCTGCTGCTGGAAACCCGCCGGCTGGAAATGGGCCATGCCCGCGCACTGCTGACCCTGGCCCCGGAACTGGCCAGCAAGCTGGCCCAGGAAGCGGCCGACCAGGGCTGGTCGGTGCGCGAAGTGGAACACCGTGCGCAGCAGTTCGCCGCCGGCAAGGTGCCTGCGTCGCTGCGCCGCAAGCCGAGCGCGACCGCCCCGCAGGCCGATATCGCCTCGCTGGAAACCGAGCTGTCCGAATCGCTGGGCGCCCGCGTGGCGATCAATCACGGCCGCGGCGGCAAGGGCAAGCTGATCATCCATTACACCGACCTGGACACGCTGGACGGCGTGCTCGAGAAGCTCCGCGTACGCAAGGGCTGAGTCCCCCACCACGCAAGAGGAACCCACTCACCTGATGAACCCCACCAAGGTCGATCGCAACCATCTGTTGCGCCTGACCGACCTGCCAAACGTCGGGCCGGCCTGTGAGAAGGATCTTCGTCTGATCGGCATCCGGGTTCCCGCGCACGTGCGCGGTCGCGATGCCTACGACATGTACGCGCAGCTGTGCATGCGCACCGGGGTGCTGCACGACCCCTGCGTGATCGATGTGTTCCTCTCCATCGTGCGCTTCATGCAGGGCGAAGCACCCCGTCCCTGGTGGGATTTCAGCAAGGAACGCAAGGCCACGCTGGCGCGCGAGGCGCCGCTGAGCCTGTAGTGACGTAAAGGTAACGGCGCTATCCTGTCGCCTGGAATTTCCGGGACGATTGCCATGACCCTTCTTGTCACCGGCGCTGCAGGCTTCATCGGCGCCAATACCGTGCGTGCCCTGCTCGATGCCGGGCACACGGTGGTCGGCCTGGACAACTACAACGACTACTACGACCCGCAGATCAAGCGCGATCGCGTGGCTGCGCTGTGCCCGGAAGCGGATATCCGCGTGCTGGACCTGACCGACCGCGACGGCCTGGCCGCGCTGTTCGACGAGGTCCAGCCGACCCGTGTGATCCACCTCGCCGCGCAGGCCGGCGTGCGTTATTCGCTGGAAAACCCGCACGCCTACGTGGACAGCAACCTGACCGGGTTCGTCAACATCCTGGAGCTGTGCCGCCATCGCGGCGTGGCCCACCTGGTGTACGCCTCCAGCAGCTCGGTCTACGGCGATTCGGCCACCCCGCCGTTCTCCGAAGACCAGCGCATCGACAAGCCGCGCTCGCTGTATGCGGCCACCAAGGCGGCCAACGAGCTGATGGCCTACACCTACGCGCAGCTGTACGGCCTGCACGCCACCGGCCTGCGCTTCTTCACCGTGTACGGCCCGTGGGGCCGCCCCGACATGGCGCCGCTGCTGTTTTCGCGCGCGGTGCTGGCCGGGCGCCCCATCGATGTGTTCAATGACGGGAAGATGCAGCGCGACTTCACACATGTTTCCGACATCGTGGCCGGTATCCTCGGCGCGCTGGCGCATCCGTCCGGCGAGGACGTACCGCACCGTGTCTTCAACCTGGGCAACCACACCCCGATCGAGCTGGAACATTTCATCGGGGTCATCGAGGCCGCCGCTGGACGCCCGGCGCAGAAGGTCTACAAGCCGATGCAGCCCGGCGACATGGTCCGCACCATGGCCGACACCCGGCGTGCGCATGACGCATTCGGCTATGAGCCGGTCACCCCGATCGAGCGCGGCCTGCCGCCGGTGGTGGCCTGGTGCCGCGATTATTTCGGTGATCGCGCCTGACTCACATCGGCAGGTTCATCTTCGGATAACCTTGATTTCGGAAAATGCGCGGTCTTTTTCATTCCTGGCCTTTCGCAGAGCCCGATCATGAGCCAACCCCAGTTGTCGGTCGTCGTCCCGGTATTCAATGAACGCGACAACGTGCAGCCCCTGATCAAGGAGATCACCGCGGCGCTGCGCGGCCAGGTGGACTTCGAGATCGTCTACATCGACGACCACTCGCGCGACGACACCCTGGCCGTGCTGGAGTCCTTGAAGCCGGCCAACCCCGAATTGCGGGTCCTGCACCATGTCACCCAGAGCGGGCAGAGCACGGCGGTGAAGAACGGGGTCAAGCACGCCCGCGCGCCGTGGATCGCCACGCTGGATGGCGACGGCCAGAACGACCCGGCCGACATTCCCAAGCTGCTGGCTGCGCGTGCGACCGCCGAACCCCAGGTGAAGCTGTTCGCCGGCTGGCGCGTCAACCGCCAGGACAGCGGCAGCAAGCGCTGGGCGAGCAAGTGGGCCAACGCGATCCGCGCCCGCATGCTGCGGGACGACACCCCCGACACCGGCTGCGGCATCAAGCTGTTCGAGCGTGCCGCGTTCCTGGAGCTGCCGTACTTCGACCACATGCACCGCTACCTGCCCGCGCTGATGCAGCGCGCCGGCTGGAAGACGGTGAGTGTGCCGGTCAACCACCGCCACCGCACCGCCGGGGTGTCCAAGTACAACAACCTGGGCCGCGCGCTGGTTGGCATCCGCGACCTGCGCGGGGTGGCCTGGCTGATCACGCGCAGCAAGCGCACGGCCGTGGAAGAACGCTGATGGAACTGCACTGGCTCGACCAACCGCTGACCTGGCTGTTCTGGACCGGCCTGCACGTGACCGGCTGGAAGCTGATCGGCTACACCGGCGCGCTGATGTTCGGCGGCCGCTGGCTGGTGCAGTTCGTCGCCTCGCGCCGGGCCGGCAAGCCGGTGATCCCGCGCCTGTTCTGGTACATGAGCGTGGTGGGCAGCCTGATGACGCTGAGCTACTTCCTGTTTTCGGCCAAGCAGGATTCGGTGGGCGTGCTGCAGAACCTGTTCCCGGCGTTTACCGCGCTTTACAGCTTGAAGCTGGATATCCAGCACCGTGGTTGGAAGCGGGACAAGGCCAGCCACTGAAATCTACGACCATCCTTCCCAATCGTGCAACTTGCAATTCGTTCTATTCCTGGGCCGATAATTGAAGCTACCGTAGGGCACAATAGCGAAGTGATCGACTTCGAACAGGAGCAAGGTCGAAATGCTGACCCATTTGCGAATCAGGAACTTCAAGGCGTGGAAGGATACTGGTCCCATCCGACTTGCTCCATTGACCGTGATCTTTGGCGCAAATAGCGCTGGCAAGAGCAGCTTAGGGCATCTGCTGCTTGCTCTTCAGCAGACCGCGCGGTCCACGGACCGAAAAAGGGCGCTGCATCTAGGGGATGGCTCCTCACTCATCGATCTTGGGACCTTCGCGGATTGCGTCCACGGCCACGACCTGTCGCAGACCTTGCAGTTTGAAATTGGCTGGCAACTGCCGAGGCCCATGGAGGTGACGGATCCTCTCCTTCAGAATGGGCGGTACCAAGGCAATCACATGAAGCTCTCCGTCGAGCTCTCAGCGGGCCGAACTGGGCAGCCTGAAGTGCAGGCGCTCAGCTATGTCCTGGATAGCGGGGACGTCGATGTGCTGGACGTTGCACTTAAGAGAGACGAGAAGCGTAAGCTAAATCTTTCGTCCGACCGTTACTCTTTCAAGATGGCGGACGGAAGAAAGTGGCCGTTGGAGGAGCCTGAGAAATTCTACCGCCTTTCTGACATTAGTACTGCTAGGTACAAGAATGCGGGATTCCTGGCGGATTTTGCGTTGGCAACGGAAGGGATGCTTAATAGCCTGTCGTATCTAGGCCCTCTTAGAAATCACCCTCAGCGCATCTATCAATGGTCTGGTGATACTCCATCCAGCGTAGGGCAGATGGGCGAGTACGCCGTGGCCGCTATTCTGGCGGCGGAAAGTGAAGGTCGGATGCTTAACCGAGGCCCGAAGCGCTCTCGTCAGGGTTTCGCTGCCTTCGTTGCTAGCTGGCTCAAGGATCTTGGAGTGATTCACGATTTCTCGGTCCGGCCAGTGGCTCAGGGGCGTAAAGAGTATGAAGTTCTGGTTAGTACCCACGCCAAGGCTTCCGAGGTAAAGATCACTGATGTCGGATTTGGCGTCTCACAGGTGCTTCCCGCGCTGGTCCAAGCTTTCTACTGCCCTCCCAATTCAACCGTTTGGATGGAGCAGCCGGAGATCCATCTCCATCCGCAAGTTCAAGCCGAGCTTGCCGATGTATTCATTTCTGCTACTCAAGCCAGAGAAAATGGAAAAGAGCGAAACGTTCAGCTGATTGTCGAAAGCCACTCTGAGCATTTCTTGAACAGGCTCCAACGAAGAGTGGCGGAGGGCGGAATCTCAACGGACGACGTGGCTGTCTACTTCTGCCGTCGTGCGGGTTCCGCGACCGAGCTCGAACCCCTGAAGCTCACCGAGTATGGCGAGATCGAAAACTGGCCAGAGAATTTCTTCGGTGATGAAATGGCGGATATTGCGGGTCGAACTCGAGCGGCAATCCAGCGGAAGATGGATGCAATGGATGCTGGTGCGAAAAAATGAAAGCGGTAATCGACACTAACGTCATTCTTGTGGCTAACAACCAGCACAAAGACGTATCTGGTCCTTGCGTACTTCGGTGCATTGATCGGTTGACGAAGGCGATGAACGATACGGTGGTCGTCATTGATGATGGCTACCGGATACTTGGTGAGTACCAGAATAAGACCAGCCTCAGTCCTCCGAAGGGCGTCGGAGACGTCTTCCTGAAATGGCTTCTTAGGAACGCCGGAAACGAGAGATTCGTCGAGCAGGTAGCTCTTAGCGAGCATCCTCAGCACTTCTTTCGCGAGTTTCCGTGCCCAGGCCTAGAGCCATGGTTTGATCCGCCGGACAGGAAGTTCGCCGCAACCGCGAATGCCCATGTGGACAAACCATGCATCTTGCAGGCGGCAGACTGCAAGTGGCTAGATTGGTGGCAAGAGTTGCACGACGCCGGCGTGACCGTAGATTTTATTTGCCCGGACGACGCATGTAGGTTCTATAAGAAAAAATTTCCATTGAAGGTACAGCCTCCATTGCCCGAGTTGGCACGATGAGTGAGTTCTTCCGCTTTCCGCACACTCCACATCTGACTTGGCTAGGCGATGGCCTTCCAAGAGACGACAAGGTTCTTTCTAGTGCTGAGGCAGCGGCGCTTCTAAGCGGCCCGGTAGTAGTAGAGGAGAAGATTGATGGCGCGAATTTGGGATTCTCTCTGTCAGATTCTGGTGACCTACTCATTCAGAACCGTGGAGAGTACCTGCGCGCTCCGTATTCGGGTCAGTTCTCGAGGCTGACTGCGTGGCGGCTCGCACACGAATCTAGTCTGCTTGATGTCCTAACAAGTAACATCATGGTATTTGGCGAGTGGTGCGCAGCACGTCATTCAATAGAATACTCAAAGTTGCCGGACTTCTTTCTGGTCTTCGATGTGTATGATCGTGAGACGCAGAAGTTCTGGAGTACTACGAGGCGCGACGCGCTAGTGGGCAGGTTGGGGCTGTTCGGAGTGCCTAGGTTATTCCATGGCAGAACTGAGCTGCCGAAGCTTATTCACCTTCTGAACGCGAGCCTCAGCCGATTCGATGACGGCCCGCCGGAGGGAATTGTGGTTCGTCGCGACTTGGGCGAATGGTGCAGCGGCCGCGCCAAGCTAGTGCGAAGCGGATTTACCCAGTCTATTTCTGAGCACTGGAGCAGTCGACCGCTTAGGTGGAACCGATTAGGGTAGCTTTACCTTGCATTAGGTGGGCGACCCGCAAGCTTCTTACCAACTAGCGGCCCATACTTTCGATACATGGCGTGCGTTGTTGGCCGGTGCCATGATCGGGGTTTGCCGTCCCCCGGGAACCCCTGCTCGTGAAATCACCGCTCGTTGCTGCGTTGCTGCTCGCCCTGGCCCTTCCTGCCCCTGCGGCGCTGGCCGCACCGCCCTCCGCACCGGCGGCCGGGCCGGCCAGCCTGGCCAACGAATCGCCGGCCGACGCCGCGTTCCGCGCCATCTACGAGAAGGAATGGGCCTGGCGCCAGGCCGGTGGCGGCGAAGCCAGCGAAGACGGCGATGGCCCGGCCACCGCCACCCGCATGCCCGACGTGGGCGCGGCGGCGCAGCAGGCGCGCCTTGCGGTGTGGGATGACGTGCTGGCCCAGCTCGGCAAGGTCGATACCAAGGCGCTCTCGCCCACCAACCAGGTCAACTACGCGATCTACCGCGACCAGGTGTTCAACCTGGCCGAAGAAGTGCGCCTGCGTGGCTACGAGATGCCGTTCAACTCGGATTCCTCGTTCTGGTCCAACCTCTCGTTCATGGCGCGTCGCGAGATGAAGACCGCCACCGACTACCGCAACTACATCGCCCGGCTCAACGACGTGCCGCGCTACTTCGACCAGCAGACCGACAACATGCGGGCCGGCCTGAAGCGCGGCTTCAGCGTGCCGCGCGCCGTGCTCGACGGCCGCGAAGTCTCCATCGCCACCGTGGCCGAGCTGAAGGACCCGACTCAATCGCCGCTGTACGCACCGTTCAAGAAACTGCCGGCCAGCATTCCCGCCGCCGAACAGGCCGAACTGCAGGCGCAGGCCCGCCAGGCCATCAGCGCCAGCGTGGTGCCGGCCTTCGTCAAGCTGCGCACCTTCTTCGTCGGCGAGTACGTGCCGCAGGCGCGCACCACCCTGGCCGCCGAAGCGCTGCCCGATGGCAAGGCGTACTACCAGCAGCAGATCCACGAATACACCACGCTGGACCTTACCCCGCAGCAGATCCACGAGATCGGCCTGAAGGAAGTGGCGCGCATCCAGAAGGAAATGAACGAGGTCATCAAGGAGGTCAAGTTCAAGGGCAGCTTTGCCGAGTTCCTCGCCTTCCTGCGTACCGACCCGCAGTTCTACGCCAAGACCCCCGACGAACTGCTGCACCGCGCCGCCTGGATCTCCAAGCGCGTGGACGGCGTCATCGGCAAGTACATGACCCTGCCGCGCGCACGCTTCACCATCGTGCCGGTGCCGCCGGATATCGCTCCGTTCTGGACCGCCGGCCGGGGTGGCATGGGCACCTATTGGGTGAACACCTACAACCTGCCGGCCCGCCCGCTGTACAACCTGCCGGCGCTGACCCTGCATGAGTCCGACCCGGGCCACGCCCTGCAGGGCGCGCTGGCGGCCGAGCAGGGCGAGCAACCCGAGTTCCGCCGCAACGCCTACATCTCCGCCTATGGCGAAGGCTGGGGCCTGTACAGCGAGAAGCTCGGCGTGGAAATGGGCATCTACGAAACCCCGTACGAGGATTTCGGCCGCCTGACCTATGAAATGTGGCGCGCCGCGCGCCTGGTGATCGATACCGGCGTGCACCACAAGGGCTGGACCCGCGACCAGGCCCTGGCCTACCTGCGCGACCACACCGCGCTGAGCGAGCACGAGGTCACCACCGAAGTGGACCGTTACATCTCGTGGCCGGGCCAGGCACTCAGCTACAAGCTGGGTGAAATCGCGATCGTGCGCCTGCGTGGCGAGGCCGAGAAGGCGCTGGGCGACCGCTTCGACGTCAAGTCGTTCCATGACGCGGTACTCAGCCAGGGCTCGGTGCCGCTGCCGGTGCTGGATGCGCAGATCCGCGCGTACATCGACGCGCGCCGCGCGCCCTGATGTCGCAACTGGTCGGTGCCGATGTGCGCTCGCGCACGCATCGGCACACGGCCTGAAGTACGACACCCGAAACTGCTTAGCGCATCGCAGCGCTGTTGCAGCAGATCACTAGGCTGGTCAGGGCGCGCCCACTGCGGCGCGCTTTCCCCCACAAGGAGCCTGACCATGCTGGATGCCCTGTCCGCGCTGAAACACCGCCTGTTGCCTTCCTGCACGTCGCCGCCGCCGCGCCGCGTCCGCGCCGAACCCACCCTGCTCACCCTGCGCAACCTGCCCGATGCCGACACGCTCCGGCTTGCGGCGCGCTGTGCCCGATCCCTGCCAAAACGCGCCTCTGAGCCGGATCCGCTGCACCCGTTTGCGATGTCGCCCGAACAGGGAACGTTGCTGGTCGCCCTGCTGCAACGTCACCGCAAGGTGCTCGACCCGGACTACTACATGCAGGTGGAACCGGAGCAACGTGCCGCGCTCCACAGCTTCTTCGCCAAACGCGCGCAACTGCTCGACACGGCCCTGCACGCCGCAGCGCCTCCCCGCGATGAACGCCACGCCTGGCCAGATCTCCTGCCGGTCGAGACACACGCCGATCTTCTCCAACAGCTGCTGACGCGTTCCCACGGGCTGGTCGTCGGCGAGGTGCACTCGGCCCAGGGAAGCAAAGACCTGCTGATCAGACACATGCCACTGCTGCGCCGATCGGGCGTGGACACGCTGTACCTGGAGCATTTCCAGAAAGAGATCCATCAGCCCGATCTCGACCGCTTCCACCGTACTGGCCAGCTGTCGCCCGCCCTGGTCCGGTTCATTGACGAACAGGACTTCGGCCACATGACCAACGCGGAGCGTGGCGCGACGTTCCGCAACCTGATCGATGCTGCCTTCCACGTTGGCATGCGCATCGTGGCGTTGGACCTGATGACCAGCTACCACGTGCGTGGCCTGCTCGACGGCAACGGCCTGAGCAGCGCGGCCTCCCCGGATATCCGGATCAAGCTCATGAATCATGTGGCGACCCAGCGGATCATCCACGACCAGCACCTGCAGGCCGGCAAGTCCGGCCCACAGCGCTGGGTCGCCTTGGTTGGTAACGGGCATGCCGGTAGCTGCAACGACATTGCCGGCATCGCCGAGCAGCTGGGCGTGCCCAGCCTGCGCATGGAAGACACGAGCCCCACCTGGAGCAGGCGCGTGCAGGTCGGTTGCGACCCGGGCCGCACCGTCTCGCGCTCCATACAATGCAATAGCGGCCAGCTGCAGTGCGACTACCTGCTGAAGGTGCCCATTGAGGGTCGCATCCTGCCGAAGACGCCGGAGCCGTGCAGCGCCGCCGAGGCAGCTCGCCTGCGCGGGATCCGGCGGGCAATCTGTGCGCTGCCGGACACCCTTTCTGCATGAACGCCGCCCCGGGCTGCGATTGTGTAACGGGCAGCGCCGCCGCTACCCTGCGCCGATGATGTCCCGCCTGCGCCGCCGCCTGTCGCTGCCCCTCCGCCTGCTGATGCTGGTGGTGGTGCTGTTCGGCACGGCCGGTGGCGCACTGGCGTCGGCGCTGGGTGACCTGCACGCGCTGTCGCACAGCGACACCGGCCTGGCCCATGCGCTGTCGCATGCGCAGCCGGTGGATGACACCGCGGCGTTGGACGCCGATGCCGATCACGACGAAGACGACAGCGCGCGCCTGCTGCACGCGCTGGTCCACTGCGGGCATTGCCATGGCCACGGCGGCGTGCTGCCACTGGCCGCATCGGCATGGTCGCTGCCCGCTGCGCCGGCACACCTGGTGCCGGGCGGCCTGACCGCGCAGCTGCTGGCGCAGCCGCCCGAGAGCCTGCTGCGCCCCCCGATAGCGGCGTGATGCCACGCGGCCAACGGCCGCGGCTTCACCTCTGAACCGCTTTCTGGAGATTCCCATGTGGACGCGTCTGGCAGCCGTTGCTGCCATTGCGTTCGTGCCGTGCGCGTATGCGCAGGGCACGGCGCCTGTTACCCCTTCCGCCCAAGCAGCGCCGCCCGCTGCAGCCGCCTCGAACCCCCCGTTGACCCTGGACGAGGCCATCGCCCGGGTCGCCCGTTACCACCCCGACCTGCGCCTGGCCGATGCCCAGCGCCCGGTCTGGGAAGCGCGCCGTGAGGCGGCCGCGTTCGGCCCGCCACTGACGGTCGGCGTGGAGCTGGAGAACGCGCTGGGTACCGGCGGCAGCCGTGGCTTCGATGCCGCCGAACTGACCGTCAGCCTGGCTGGCGTGCTGGAACGCGGCGGCAAGCTGGACGCGCGCCGGGTATTGGCCCAGGCCAACCTGGATGCGCTGGCACCGCAGCGCGAAACCGCGCGGCTGGACCTGATGGCGGCCGTGGCCCAGCGCTACCTCGCCATCGCCGAAGCGCGTGCGCAGCGGGCCATTGCCGACACCGACATCGACCAGCGCAAGCGCGCCGTGGCGGCCGCTCGCCTGCGGCTGCAGGCGGGCGCGTCGCCGGAATCGGTGCTGATGACCGCGCAGGCGATGTTGGCGCAGGCCGAAGTGGACCGCGATCGCGCCCGGCAGGCCGACCGCGCCGCCCGTCTGGCGCTGTCGGCGCTGTGGTGCGAACGCGAGCCCGGCTTCGACGTGGTCAGCGGTGACCCGCTGCAGCTGCCGGCGCTGCAACCCTTCGACGTCCTCGCCGACGAACTGCAGCGCACCCCGGAACTGGCCGTGCTGGCTGGCGAACGTCGCGTGCGCGAAGCGCAGCTGCAGCTGGCACGCACCCAGGCACGGCCGGATATCAGCTGGCAGGTCGGCGTGCGCAACAGCCGCGACAGCGGTGATACCGCGCTGGTCGGCGGCTTCAGCCTGCCACTGGGCAGCGTGCGACGCGCCGGTCCGGAGATCCGCGCAGCCGAAGCCGAGCTCGCCCTGAACGGGGTGGAACGCGATGCGCGCGCGCTGCAGCTGTACACCACGCTGGCCGAGGCCCATGGCCGCTATGAAACCTCGCGGCTGGAAGTCACCCGCATGGCGAGCGATGTACTGCCGCAACTGCGGCGCGCCGAGAACGCCGCCGAAAAAGCGTGGCGCGCGGGTGCCATCAGCTACATGGAATGGGCGCAGCTGCAGGCCATGCGCATCGAGGCGCGGCAACGCCAGCTCGATGCCGCCATCGCCGCGCAGCGCGCGCTGATCGAACTGCAGCGGCTGACCGGCCAGGGCCTGCTTGCCCACGCCAACACCGCCCCCGCTACCGCGACGGTGTCCACGGAGGACCGCCGATGAACTTTTCGATTACCCGCGCGGCGCGCATCGCCGCCCTCCTGCTGTGCCTGCTCGCACTGGCCGGTTGTGCCAAGGACGCACCGACGGCAACCGCCAACACCGACGCCGGCCACGGCGAACCGGGCCACACCGACACGAGCGAAGACCACGACGACGCCCCCGAGAGCACCACCATTCCCGCGGCGATGGCCGAACAATCCGGTATCCGGGTCGCCCCGGTCGCCGCCGGCACCATCGCCGACGAACACGACGTGCAGGGCCTGCTGACCCCGGTGGACGGCCGTGTCGCGCAGGTGATGGCCCGCTTCCCCGGCCCGATCCGCTCGCTGCGGGCCAACGTGGGCGACACCATCAAGGCCGGCCAGGTGCTGGCCAGCATCGAAAGCAACCTCAGCCTCACCACCTATACCGTCAGCGCCCCGATCAGCGGCGTGGTACTGGCCCGCCAGGCGCAGGTCGGCGGGGTGGCGGGGGAGGGCACGCCGCTGTTCGAAATCGGCGACCTGTCTACGCTGTGGGTGGACCTGCACATCTTCGGCAACGACACCCAGCACATCACCGCCGGCGTACCGGTCACGGTGTCGCGCATGACCGACGGGGTCACCCAGGCCACCACGCTGGAACGCGTGCTGCCCGGCACCGCCACCGCCAGCCAGAGCACCGTGGCCCGCGCCACGCTGCGCAACGACGACGGCCTGTGGCGGCCGGGCGCTGCGGTGAAGGCGCGCATCGTGGTCGCCACCCGGCCCGCCGCGCAGGTGGTGCCGCTCAGCGCGCTGCAGACGATGGACGGCAAGGACGTGGTGTTCGTACGCACCGGCGAGACCTACACCGCCCGTCCGGTGCGCCTCGGCGCGCGCGATGCCAACCAGGTGGAAGTGCTGGAAGGCCTCACCCTCGGCGATGACGTCGTCACCGCGCAGAGCTACGTGGTGAAGGCCGACATCGGCAAGGCGGGAGCGTCGCATGAGCATTGAGCACGCAACCACCCCCGGGCATGGAGGGCATCGCCATGCTTGAGCGCATCATTGCCGCCTCCATCGCCCATCGCTGGCTGATGATGAGCCTCACCCTGGCATTGATCGCCGTGGGCGCGTGGAGCTTCACCAAGCTGCCCATCGATGCCACCCCGGACATCACCAACGTCCAGGTGCAGATCAACACCGCCGCCCCGGGCTATTCGCCACTGGAAGCCGAACAGCGCATCACCTACCCGGTGGAAACCGTGATGGCCGGCCTGCCACGGATGGAACAGGCACGCTCGCTGTCGCGCTATGGGCTGTCGCAGGTCACCGTCGTGTTCGAAGACGGCACCGACATCTACTTCGCGCGGCAACAGGTGGCCGAACGCCTGCAGCAGGTGAAGTCGCAGATCCCGGCCGGGCTGGACCCGCAGCTGGGGCCGATCTCCACCGGCCTGGGCGAGATCTTCATGTACACCATCGACGCCGATCCCACGGCGCGCAAACCCGATGGCAGCGCTTACACCTCCACCGACCTGCGCACCCTGCAGGACTGGGTGATCCGTCCGCAGCTGCGCAACGTGCCGGGCGTGACCGAGGTCAACACCATCGGTGGCTTCCAGCGCCAGGTGCACATTACGCCTGATCCGGCCCGCCTGCGCGCGCTGGGCTTCACCCTGGAAGATGTGGCCCAGGCGGTGGAACGCAACAACCAGAACGTTGGCGCCGGTTACATCGAACGCAACGGGCAGCAGTTCCTGGTGCGCATTCCCGGCCAGGTGGCCAACCTGGAGGAGATCGGCAACATCGTGCTGGAGCGCCGCGAAGGCGTGCCGATCCACGTGCACGACGTGGCCGACGTCGCCGATGGACCCGAACTGCGCAGCGGCGCCGCCACCCAGAATGGCCATGAAGTGGTGATGGGCACGGTGGTGATGCTGATCGGTGCCAACAGCCGTGATGTGGCCCAGGCTGCGGCCGCGCGGCTGGAACAGGCGCAACGCAGCCTGCCGGCCGGCGTCACCGTCACCGCCAGCTACGACCGCACCACCCTGGTGGACCGCACCATCCAGACCGTGGCCAGGAACCTGGTGGAAGGCGCACTGCTGGTGATCGTGGTGCTGTTCCTGCTGCTGGGCAATTTCCGCGCGGCATTGATCACCGCCGCCGTGATTCCGCTGGCGATGCTGTTCACCCTCACTGGCATGGCGCGTGGCGGCGTCTCGGCCAACCTGATGAGCCTGGGCGCGCTGGACTTCGGCCTGATCGTCGATGGCGCGGTGATCATCATCGAAAACTGCCTGCGCCGCTTCGGCGAACGCCAGCACGTGCTGGGCCGCGACATGACCCGTGAGGAGCGCTTTGCCGAAACCGCCAGCGCCACCGCCGAAGTGATCCGCCCCAGCCTGTTCGGCCTGGGCATCATCACCGCCGTGTACCTGCCGATCTTCGCGCTGTCGGGCGTGGAAGGAAAAATGTTCCACCCCATGGCGATCACCGTGGTGCTCGCGCTGAGCGGTGCGATGGTGCTGGCCTTGACCTTCGTACCGGCCGCCATTGCCTTGTTCCTGGGCGGCCGCGTGCAGGAGAAGGAAAACCGGGTGATGGCCTGGGTGCGCCGGCGTTACGAACCCCTGCTGGCGTTCTCGCTGCGGCGCGGGCGCTGGATGGTGGGAGGCGCGCTGGTGCTGGTGGTGGGCTGCGGCCTGCTTGCCACCCGGCTGGGCAGCGAGTTCGTGCCCAACCTGGACGAAGGCGACGTGGCCATGCACGCCATGCGCATTCCCGGCACCAGCCTGAGCCAATCGATCGAGATGCAGAAGCTGATCGAGAACCGCCTGGTGCAGTTCCCGGAAGTAAGCAAGGTGTTCTCCAAGATCGGCACGCCCGAGGTTGCCTCCGACCCGATGCCGCCGTCGGTGGCCGATACCTTCATCATGATGAAGCCGCGCAAGGACTGGCCGGACCCGCGCAAGCCGCGCGCGGCGCTGCTGGCCGAACTGGAAGCGGCGGTGGAGCAGCTGCCCGGCAACAACTACGAGTTCACCCAGCCGATCCAGATGCGCACCAACGAACTCATCTCCGGCGTGCGTGCCGACGTGGCGGTGATGCTGTTCGGCGATGACCTGGAGACGTTGCTGAAGGTGGGCAAGCGCATCGCCAGCGTGGCCGGCAGCGTACCGGGCGCGGCCGATGTGCGGGTGGAGGAAACCAGCGGCCTGCCGCTGCTCACCGTCACCCCCAACCGCAGTGCGCTGGCCGGCTACGGGCTCAACCCGGGGCAGGTGCAGTCCACCGTGGCCACGGCGGTTGGTGGGCAGGTGGCCGGCCAGCTGTTCGAAGGCGACCGCCGCTTCGACATCGTGGTGCGCCTGCCCGAGGCGCTGCGCCAGGACCCGGCCGCGCTGGCCGACCTGCCGGTGTCGCTGGCGCCGGCGCTGGAAGGCGATGCCGACGAATCCAGCCGGGCCGGCGGCTGGACCAGCGGCACCGCGCGGACCGTGCCGCTGCGCGAGCTGGCCACGCTGGCCAACAGCGAGGGTCCGAACCAGATCAACCGCGAAAACGGCAAGCGCCGCATCGTGGTCACCGCCAACGTGCGCGATCGCGACCTGGGCAGTTTCGTCAGTGACCTGCAGCAGGCGATCAACCGCGATGTGCAGGTGCCCAATGGCTACTGGATCGAGTACGGCGGCAGCTTCGAGCAGCTGATCTCCGCCAGTCAGCGCCTGGCGGTCGTGGTGCCGGTGACCCTGATCCTGATCTTCGCGCTGTTGTTCTGGGCGTTCGGCTCGGTCAAGGACGCGGCCATCGTGTTCAGCGGCGTACCGCTGGCGCTCACCGGTGGCGTGCTGGCATTGGCCGCGCGTGGCATTCCGTTGTCGATCTCCGCAGGCGTCGGCTTCATCGCGCTTTCGGGCGTGGCGGTGCTCAACGGCCTGGTGATGATCAGCTTCGTGCGCAGCCTGCGTGAAGGCGGCATGCCGCTGGCCGATGCGGTGCGCGAAGGCGCGCTGGGCCGGCTGCGCCCGGTGCTGATGACCGCGCTGGTGGCATCACTCGGCTTCGTGCCGATGGCGTTCAACGTTGGCGCCGGCGCCGAAGTCCAGCGCCCGCTGGCCACGGTGGTGATCGGCGGCATCGTGTCTTCCACGCTGCTCACCCTGCTGGTGCTGCCGGTGCTGTATCGCTGGCTGCACCGAGGGAAGTAACGTCACCCGGGTAGCGCCCGACCGTTGGTCGGGCGTTGCGCGTGCTCGATAAGCCGAACGGCCTTCGCCACGCCATCCTCCGTCGCCATGGCCCGTCCCAACGCAGCTGCATGTGCCCGCGTGTCCGCATGATCGGCAACGGCAATCGCACGCCCCAACGTCTCGGTGTCCAGGCGTTTTGGCGAAAGAGGTTCGGCAGCGACGCCCATCTCCTGCAATCGCGCTGCCCAGAAAAACTGATCTGCCGCAAACGGCATCACCAACGACGGCACGCCTGCGCGGCATGCCGAATGCGTTGTGCCGCTGCCGCCGTGATGGATCACCGCCGAACAGCGTGGGAACAGCGCTTCGTGCGGAACAGGACCAATGACGAATACGTTTGTTGGCAACGGACCGTCTGGAAGGCCTGCCCACCCCGGGAACAGCAGCACCCGGCGTGGTGCCAGTGCCGCCAGCAGCGCAGGCAATACCGTGTTGCGATCAAATCCGGTCATGCTGCCAAATCCCACATACACCGGCGGCGGGCCCGCATCGAGAAAGGCCTGCAGTTCCGGTGTTGGCTGCCAGTCCGCATCCGGCGCACGCCACTGCCCGCACACATGGTGATTGGCCGGCCAGTCCGCAGGCGGCGGCATCAGGCTCGGCGAGATGCCATACAGCATCGGAAGATCGCGCCACAGCGATCGTCGCGCCGGCATGCCCAGCGCCCGCCGTGCGTCGTTGATGGGTGCGCGGAAGGTCCGCCACACCGCCTGGTTGACCAGCCCGTAGCTGAGCCGGTTGAGCAGGCCAGGCAGCGGCAGCCGTGGCAGGAACGGGGAGGGGAATGCACGCGTCGGGGTAAGCGGAATCATCCCGGTGCCAATGGCCGGCACCCCGTGGTGCTCGGCCACCGTCATGCCCACGAAGGCGGCAAGCCCGCCCGTCAACACCGCATCGCACCCAGCCGCGACAGCATCGGCCTGCCGCGTCCACGCCGGCACATGCCGCTGCGCCATCCGCGCAAGCCCGCGCGATGCCGCAGCCATGTCGTTGCCCCGCGACACCAGCGCCACCACCTCGTCGTGGATGTCGCCTTCGAGCGCCGCATGCGGAACGCCCAGCGCCTGCGCGCTGCCCAGCGTGCCACCCTCGGCCAGCACCATCACCTCATGTCCAGCCGCCTGCAGCCCATGGCACAGCATCACCAGCGGCCGGGTGTCGCCTTCTGTTCCATAGGTCACCGCCAGCAGCCGCATGACATCCTCCCGGGTAGAGGGCCAGTATCGCCAGCCGCTGCGACCGTGGCGTGCAGGGAGGGGCAGGCCGTTCAGCCACTGCTGGCCAGGTCGGTTGTGGACAACTTGCACCCACGGGGCGGCTCCGGCATAATGCGCGGCTCGCTGTGTCCGGATTTGTCCGGATTGGCGGCCGGGAACACGTCATCCGGTCTGCCCTTGTCAGCGTAACCCTTTGATTCTCATGACGTGTGGCGGGAAACCGTCGAGGCCGCCGTCGCCCGGGCTATGGGCTGACACATACTTTCATCGAGGTGCGCAATGTCCCGCGTATGCCAAGTTTCCGGCAAGCGAGTGCAGACGGGTAACAACGTCTCGCACGCCAACAACAAGACCCGTCGTCGTTTCCTGCCCAACCTGCACGAGCGCCGCTTCTGGGTCGCCAGCGAAAACCGCTGGGTCAAGCTTCGTGTTTCCGCGCATGCACTGCGCACCATCGACAAGAACGGCATCGATTCCGTTCTGGCTGAGCTGCGTGCGCGCGGCGAAAAGGTCTGAGGAGTAGACGATCATGGCAGGCAAGCGCGATAAGGTCCGTATGATTTCGACCGCCGGTACCGGTCACTTCTACACGACCGACAAGAACAAGAAGAACACCCCCGGGAAGATGGAATTCTCGAAGTACGATCCGGTCGTGCGCAAGCATGTCCCGTACAAGGAAGGCAAGATCAAGTAATCCCTCACGGGGTTGCTCGATGGCCAAGGAAGAACCCGCCTCACGGCGGGTTTTTTCGTTTCCGGGGGCGTGCACGCCGGCCATGGCAGAATGCCGGCACACCCCCAAACGGGCGAACCGATGCTGTTCGAATGGCTGCTGGGTTCATGGCTGCTGATGCTGGACTGGCTGATCCGGCTGGCCGCGCTGTTCTGGATTCCCAGCCGCACCACGCCCGGCGCCGCGCGCAGCTGGCTGCTGCTGGTCGGCTTCGTGCCCCTGCTGGGCCTGCCGCTATACCTGCTGTTCGGCCACCCCTGGCTGTCGCGCCAGCGCGTGCAGCGCCAGGCCGAGGCCTCGCAGGTGATCCGCGAGGAGCAGGCGCTGCAGCCGCCGCTGCGCTGGAATCCGGTGCCCGATACCGCCACCGCCGAAATGGTGCCGCTGATCGAGCGCCAGGGCGACTTCATGCCGGTGCACGGCAACGCGGTGGAGCTGCTGACCGATTACGACGCCTCGCTGCAGGCGCTGATCGACGATATCGACCAGGCGCGCGACCGCGTGCACCTGCTGTATTACCTGATGTTCGACGACGCGGTGGGCGAAGCAGTGGTGCAGGCCCTGCAGCGCGCCGCCGCGCGTGGCGTGCACTGCCGCCTGCTGCTGGATGCGGTGGGCGCCAAGCGCGGCCTGCGCCGCTACCGGCACCGCCTGCAGGCGCTGGGCGTGGACGTGCGCGCCATGCTGCCCGGCGGGCTGCGCTGGCGCCGCAGCGGGCGCATGGACCTGCGCAACCACCGCAAGATCGCGGTGATCGACAACCGGGTCGGCTACATCGGCTCGCAGAACCTGGCCCAGCCCGGCTTCGTGCCCGGCTACCCCAACCGCGAACTGGTGGCGCGGGTGCGTGGCCCGGCGGTGGCGCACCTGGAGGCGGTGTTCGCCAGCGACTGGTACATGGAAACAGGCCAGCGCCTGGAAGTGATGATGGTCGAACCGGTCTGCGCCGACGACGTGCCCACCCAGCTGCTGCCGAGCGGCCCGGCCTACCCCTTCAGCAACGCGCGCGATGCGGTGAACGCGCTGATCCACCTCGCACGCCGCCGCATCGTGCTGGTCACCCCGTACTTCGTGCCGGATGAGGCCACCCTGAGCGCGCTGCGCATCGCCGCGCTGTCGGGGGTGCAGGTGCAGCTGATCCTGTCGGCCAGCAACAACCAGCACCTCACCGCCTGGGCGCAGGAGGCGTACTACGACGAACTGCTGCGCGCCGGCGTGCGCGTGGCGCTGTACGAGCCGCATTTCCTGCATGCCAAGCACCTCACCGTGGACGAGGACATCGCGCTGGTCGGCTCGATCAACCTGGACATCCGCTCGTTCGCGCTCAACGCCGAAATCGGCATGCTCTGCTACGACCGGGGGCTGGTGCGACAGCTGATCGAGATCGAAGACGACTACCTGCGGCAGTCGCGCCAGCTCGACCTGAAGGCGTGGCGGCTGCGGCCCGCGTGGCGACGCAGCCGCGAAGGCATCGCACGGCTGGCCGATGCGCTGATGTAGCGCACGGGGCGTTGCGGGCGCATGTCCTACAATGCGGCCATGACCGACTCCGAACCCATGCTCCAGGCCGACCTGGCCATCATCGGCGGCGGTGCGGCCGGTGTGCTGGTCGCGCTCAACGCGCTGCGCAGCGCCACGGCGCCGCTGCAGGTGGTCCTGTTCGAGCCCGCGTCCACGCTGGCCCAAGGCATCGCCTACGCCACGCCGTGGCCGGAGCACCTGCTCAACGTGCCGGCCGGCAAGATGAGCGGCCTGCCCGAGCAGCCGGCCGATTTCGTCGATTACCTGCTGCAGGCCGCCGCATTGCCCGGCCTGTCGCGCGATGCACTGACCGAGACCTTCGTTCCGCGCCGCCATTACGCGGCGTACCTGCAGCATCGCCTTGCCGACGCCGAGGCGCAGAGCCCGGCGAACCTGCAGGTGGTGCACGCTCCGATCGTTTCCCTGGTGCCGGGTACGCCGTTGCACACACTGCTGCTGGCCGACGGTGGGCAGTGGCAAGCGCCGCAGGTGGTACTGGCCTGCGGCAACAGCATGCGCCCGTTGCCCGCGCCCGGCGCCGAGGCCCTGCCGCACGGCCGTGTGGTCGATGCGTGGGATTATGACGGCGTACGCCTGCTGGCCGGCGATGGTGACGTGGCCATCATCGGCTCGGGCCTGAGCATGGCCGACAGCGTGGTGGCATTGGCCACGGCGGGTCACCGCGGCCGCATCCACGTGCTGTCGCGGCACGCACTGCTGCCGCTGCCACACGCGCACGGCGGCATCGCCAAGTTCGATCCGCAGCCGCTGCTGGCGATGCCACTGCGCGCCCGCATGCGCGCGCTGCGCGGCCATGGGCGCGACGCGGCGGCGAAGGGCATTCCGTGGCAGGGCGTGATGGACCGCATCCGTCCTCTGGGCCAGGCGCTGTGGCAGGGACTCGATGCCGCTGACCAGCGCCGTTTCCTGCGCCACGTGGTGCGCTACTGGGACGTGCACCGCCACCGCATTGCCGAAACGGTGCATGCGCAGCTGGCGGAACTGGAGCAATCGGGCCAGCTGCAGCGCCACCGTGCGCGGCTGGATGCGCTGCTGGTGCTGGACGGTACGCTGCAGCTGCACGCGCACGGGCCGCAGGGCGGCATGCAGCCGCTGAACGTAGGCGCGGTCATCAACGCCACCGGCGTGGAAACCCGCGCGCTGGCCATGCGCAACCCGCTGCTGCAGCAGCTGCTGGCCGATGGCCATGCGCGCCCCGGCCCGCATGGGCTGGGGCTGGACAGCGATGCGGCCGGCGTCGTGCGCGATGGGCAGGGCAGACCGCAGCCGGGGCTGCAGGTGGTGGGCAGCCTGCGCATCGGCACCTTGTGGGAGAGCCTGGCCATTCCTGAGCTTCGGATTCAGGCGCAACAGGCCGCCATGGCGGCGTCGGGTCACGACCCACGGTCGTGACCTACCGGTTGGCTGGCCGGCCCCCGTGGGGCGGCGGGCGGGGTAAAATGAGCGCATGGATGTCTCCCACCTGCTCGACGGGCTCAACCCCGCTCAGCGCGAAGCTGTGTCCGCCCCGCCTGGCCACCATCTGGTGCTTGCCGGTGCCGGTTCCGGCAAGACCCGCGTACTGATCCACCGCATCGCCTGGCTCAATGAAGTCTGCGGCGTGCCCACCCATGGCATTTTCGCGGTGACCTTCACCAACAAGGCCGCCGGCGAGATGCGCCACCGCATCGACGTGCAGCTGCCGCAGGGCAGCCGTGGCGCGTGGATCGGCACCTTCCACGGCCTGGCCCATCGCCTGCTGCGCCTGCACTACCAGGAAGCCAAGCTGCCCGACAGCTTCCAGGTGCTCGATTCGGACGACCAGCTGCGGCTGGTCAAGCGCGTGGTGCAGCAGCTGGAGATCGACGACAGCAAGCACCCGCCCAAGCAGATCGCGTGGTGGATCAACGAGCAGAAGGACGAGGGCCGCCGGCCGCAGCACATCCAGCCCGAGCCGAACGATGCCTGGCTGGAAACCATGCGCCAGGCCTACGCCGCCTACCAGGAGCGCTGCGACCGCGCCGGCCTGGTCGACTTCGCCGAGCTGCTGCTGCGCGCGCACGAACTGCTGCGCGACAACCCGGCGCTGCTGGCCCACTACCGCTCGCGCTTCCGCGAGATCCTGGTGGACGAGTTCCAGGACACCAACGCCATCCAGTACGCCTTCGTGCGCGTGCTGGCCGGCGACAGCGGCCACGTGTTCGTGGTCGGCGACGATGACCAGGCCATCTACGGCTGGCGCGGCGCCAAGGTCGAGAACGTACAGCGCTTCCTGAAGGATTTCCCCGGCGCGCAGACCGTGCGCCTGGAGCAGAACTACCGCTCCAGCGCCAACATCCTGGGCGCGGCCAATGCGGTGATCGCGCACAACCCGGACCGGATCGGCAAGGAGCTGTGGACCGACAGTGGCGATGGCGACCCCATCGACCTGTACGCGGCCTACAACGAAATGGACGAGGCGCGTTACGTGGTCGAGCGCGCGCGCCAGTGGGTGCGTGATGGCGGCAGCTATGGCGATGCCGCCGTGCTCTACCGCAGCAACGCGCAGTCGCGTGCATTCGAAGAAGCGCTGCTCTCCGAACAGGTGCCGTACCGCGTGTACGGCGGCATGCGCTTCTTCGAGCGCGCCGAGATCAAGGACGCGCTGGCCTACCTGCGGTTGATGACCAACCGCAACGATGACGCCGCCTTCGAGCGCGCGGTCAACACACCGACGCGCGGTATCGGCGACCGCACCCTGGACGAAGTGCGCCGGCTGGCGCGCACCCAGGCGATCTCGCTGTGGGAAGCCACCATGCTCACCACCCAGGGCAACGAGCTGGCCGCCCGCGCGCGCAACGCGCTGGCCGGCTTCCTCACCCTGGTCAACCAGCTGCATGCCGAAGCCGGCGAGATGACCCTGGCCGAGCGCATCGACCACGTGCTGATCCGCTCGGGCCTGCGCGAGCACTGGTCCAAGGAAAGCCGCAACGCGCTGGATTCGGAATCGCGCGCGGACAACCTGGACGAACTGGTCTCGGTGGCCTCGCGCTTCACCCGGCGCGAGGACGACATCGAGGAAACCGGCGAGACCATGAGCGAGCTGGTCGCCTTCCTGTCCTACGCCTCGCTGGAAGCCGGCGAAGGCCAGGCCCAGGCGGGTGAGGAGGGCGTGCAGCTGATGACGCTGCATTCGGCCAAGGGCCTGGAATTCCCGCTGGTGTTCCTGGCCGGCATGGAAGACGGCCTGTTCCCGAGCGCGCGTTCGCTGGAAGAAAGCGGGCGGTTGGAAGAAGAGCGCCGCCTGGCCTACGTGGGCATCACCCGCGCGCGCCAGAAGCTGGTGCTCAGCTACGCCGAATCGCGCCGCATCCACGGCCAGGAAAACTACAACGTGCCCTCGCGTTTCCTGCGCGAGATCCCGCGTGAGCTGCTCAACGAAGTGCGCCCCAAGGTGCAGGTCTCGCGTGGCGCCTCGCTCGGCGCCAGCCGCCCGGCCGGCCATGCTGCGCTGGAAGCGCCCCCGCTCAAGCTGGGCGCCATGGTCACCCACGCCCGCTTCGGCGAAGGCATGGTCACCGACTACGAAGGCAGCGGCGCACACGCGCGTGTGCAGGTGGAGTTCGCCGAGGCCGGCAGCAAGTGGCTGGTGATGGCCTACGCCAACCTCACCGTGATCTGACCGGGCGTGTCACGGATGACCCGCCATGTGCTCTTCCTCTGCAGCCAGAACCGCCTGCGCAGCCCCACCGCCGAGCAGGTGTTCGCCGACTGGCCCGGCGTGGAAACCGCGTCGGCCGGCGTGCTGGCCGATGCAGATGTGCCAGTCAGCCCTGAGCTGCTGCAGTGGGCGGATGTCATCTTCGTGATGGAGCGGGCGCACCGCACGCGGCTGGCCACCCGGTACCGGCAGTGGTTGAACGGGAAGCGGGTGGTCTGCCTGGATATCCCGGACGACTACGACTTCATGCAGTCGGAGCTGGTGGCACTGTTGAAGAAGAAGGTCACGCCACACCTGCCGTAAACCCATTCCCGCATCCATTTCCAGGTATCCCCATGTCCACCACCCCCGTCGCCATCAACGTCAAACTCAACGCCCGGCTCCAGCCCGAGCACCGCCTGCAGCTGTTCGAAGACCCGCTCGAGGCGATGCTTGAAGCAGCCGGCATCGGCGAAATCATGGGCGGTGGCACCGCGCTGACCGACGAAGGCGAAGTGGAATACGGTGACCTGGAAGTCCAGCTGCACGACCCGGCTGCGCTGCCGACCGTCATCGAACTGCTCGAACAGCTCGGCGCCCCGAAGGGCTCGCTGATCCAGCGCGAAGGCGAAGCCGATGTATCGTTCGGCATCACCGAAGGCCTGGGCCTGTACCTCAATGGCACCGACCTGCCCGACGAGGTCTACGAGCAGTGCGACTCGAACTACGTGTTCGACCAGATCGTCGAGCGCATCGACGGCCACGGCGAAGTCTGCAGCTGGTGGCAGGGCCCGAGCGAGACGGCGCTGTACCTGTACGGCGCCTCGTTCGAGACCCTGCGCGAGCGCATTGCCGAGCTGGTGGCAACCTACCCGCTGTGCCAGGGCGCGCGGGTGGTTCAGATCGCCTGAGGCGAACGTCCGCTCACGGTTTCCCAATCCAACCCGAACTTCGCCAGGTACTTGCGCAGGCGGTCGGCATCGTTGGTGCTGGCCCGCTGGGTGCGTGACACCGCGAACAGCTCGCGCCCGGCGGCCGACAATGATCTGGCCCGGGCGCAGACCCGTACCACGTCTTCGAGCTGGACCCGGTCGAAACGATCCAGTTCGTTGACCGCTTCGCCGAGCAGCGCATGCAGCGGCGAGCGTCCGGTGTCGTCGGTCCACTGCGCACGCAGCCGCGCGATTTCCTCGTCCACGCCTTCGGTCTGGATGCGGCCGGCGTTGGCCAGCGTGGCCAGCCGCATCAGCGATGCGCCGAGGTCACGGAAGTTGCCACGCCATTCGGCCTCCGGGCTGGTGGCGAACGCCAGGTAGCGCGTGCGCGCTTCGACATTGAAGCGCACCCGCTCGTGCTGTTCACGTGACCAGCGCTCCAGCTCGAACTCCAGGTTGGGTTCGATGTCCTCGCGCCGCTGGGCAAGGCCCGGCAGCCGGTACGTCCACAGGTTCAGGCGCGCCAGCAGGTCCTCGCGGAAGCGGCCGGCGAGCACGGCCTGCTGCAGGTCGCGGTTGGTACCGGCAATGAGCTGGAAGTCGCTCTCCACTTCGCGGTCGCTGCCGACCGGCAGGAACCGCTTCTCTTCCAGCGCACGCAGCAGCATCGCCTGTTCGTCCTGGCCCAGTTCGCCGATCTCATCCAGGAACAGCAGCCCCTGGTGGGCCGAGCGCAGCAGGCCGGCGCGATCACTGGAGGCACCGGTATAGGCGCCCTTGGTGTGCCCGAACAGCGTGCTCATCGCGCCGTCGCCGCGCAGGGTGGCGCAGTTCACCTCGACGAACCGGCCCGGCAGCTGGTGCTTGTGCTTCTTCAGCTCGAACACGCGCTTGGCCAGCTGGCTCTTGCCGGCGCCGGTGGGCCCCATCAGCAGCATCGGTGCGCGTGAGCGCGAGGCCACCGTTTCGATCTGTTCGATCATCCGGTTGAACGCGCTGTTGCGGGTGGCGATACCACCCTTCAGCAGGTCGCGGTCGTGCAGCTGCTGCTGGGCGAAACGCTGCGCGATGCGGTCATAGCGCGACAGGTCCAGGTCGATCAGCGCGTACGTCCCGGGGTCGCCCACCGCCTGTTTGCGCGGTGGCGAGGTCTGCAGCAGCCGACCGGGAAAGTGCCGGCTTTCGGTCAGCAGGAACCAGCAGATCTGGCTGACGTGGGTGCCGGTGGTGATGTGGATGAAGTAGTCCTCCTCATCCGGCGCGAACGGATACCCGGCCAGCAGGTCATGCAGGCAGGCATACACGCCCTCGAACTCCCACGGGTCGGCCATGTAGATGTCATGCCGGCGCACCTCGGTGGACGGGGCCACGCGCTGCAGGTCCTCGCAGACCTGTTCGGCCAGCTTGGCGAAGCGGCGCTCATCCAGCAGCAGCTCGATCCGGTCCGGCACGAAATCCTCGTGCATCCCCAGGGCCACCGTGGGCCGCCATTTCTGCCAGCGCGCCGGGCCGGTGCCGGCGTCGAGCTGGGTGCCGAGCATGCCAAAGACTACCTGCCGCTTTTTCATTTATACGTCCGTATATATTGCGCGCGGCAACTATATCAATGTGGCGGTTCCGGGTCGCGCTCAAGAAGCCATGAAATCAATAAAAACGCGATAAATCAAACGCTTGGGCGCATCAGGCGAAAGTTGGCACGGCCATTGCTCTATCCCTGGCAAGACACGACGCGGGCTGTTCCCGCCCAGGACCTCACCTCATGGCCAACTTCTCCCTGTTCTCCCGGATACGCAGCGCCGTGCTGCCGCCGGCAGACACGCGCAACGATGCCGGCGGCATTGCCTACCGCCGCGACCCGCGTGCGGCGCTGGCGTTGTACGCGGGCACCGGCTGCCTCAACAGCACCTTCTACAGCGATGCCCAGGCGCAGCTGCAGCAGGTGCTGGCGCTGAGTGCACAGGTCGAACCGCGTTTCGTGGCCCGCACCGCGGTGTACGCCCGCCAGATGGCGCACATGAAGGACATGCCGGTGCTGCTGCTGGCCATGCTGAGCCTGCGTGACCCGGAGGCGTTCGCGGCGGCGTTCCCGAAGGTGGTGGACAACGGCCGCCAGCTGCGCACGTTCGTGCAGATCATGCGCAGCGGTCAGGTGGGGCGTCGGTCGCTGGGCTCGCTGCCCAAGCGCCTGGTGCGCCAGTGGTTGCAGCAGGCATCGGCGGAGACCGTGGTGCGCGCCGCGATCGGCAACCAGCCGTCGCTGGCTGACATCATCCGCATGGTCCACCCGAAGCCGGCCGATGCCGAGCGTGAGGCGCTGTATGCCTGGGTGGTGGGGCGTCCGTACGAGCCGTCGCGGCTGCCGCCGCTGCTGCAGGCCTATGAGGCCTTCAAGCGCGCGCCGCTTGGCATGCCGCCGGACCTGCCGTTCCAGTACTACAGCACGCTGGAGCTGGATGTTGCCCAATGGTCGATGCTGGCCCGCAATGCCTCGTGGCAGTCGTTGCGCATGAACCTCAACACGTTCGCCCGGCACGGGGTGTTCCAGGACGAGGCAATGGTGCAGGTGGTGGCCGCACGGCTGCGCGATCCCGCACAGGTCCGCCGCGCCCGGGTGTTGCCGTACCAGCTGATGATGGCCTACCGCGCCGCAGGCGGGCTGCCGCGGCCGATCCTGGACGCGTTGCAGGACGCCATGGAGATCGCCACGGCATCGGTACCGGTGCTGCCGGGCCGGGTGGTGGTGGCGGTGGACGTGTCCGGCTCGATGCAGGTGCCGGTGACCGGCTACCGCAAGGGCGCCTCCACCGCGGTCACCTGCGTGGACGTGGCGGCGTTGATTGCCGCGTGCGTGTTGCGCGGACAGCCCCAGGCACAGGTACTGCCGTTCGACACCGAGGTGCGGCCGATCCGGCTGAACCCGCGCGACAGCGTGATGACCCTGGCCCGCCAGCTGGCCATCAATGGCGGTGGCACGGCGGTCAGTGCACCGCTGCGTTACCTCAATGCCAAACGCGCCCAGGTGGATCTGCTGGTGCTGGTGTCAGACAACGAAAGCTGGCGCGACACCCGCCGCGACGGAGCGACGGAAACCATGCGCGAGTGGGCCACGCTGAAGCAGCGTTGCCCGCAGGCGCAGCTGGTCTGCATCGACCTGCAGCCGGTGGCCAGCAGCCAGACCGTGCAGCGCGAGGACGTGCTGCACATTGGTGGATTCAGTGATGCGGTGTTCGACCTGCTCGGGCAGGTCGCCATCGCGAAGGACGCAGGCTCGGGCTGGGTGCAGCGCATCCAGGAAACGGCCTTGTAAGGCGACAGGACGTCGCCAGGGATTGCCCGGCTGGCAATGGGGCCAGCCGGGCAGGGCCCAGCAATCATCGCTTCAATGCCGGCAGTGCGAATGCCGGGGGAACTACAGCCTTTCACGCTCCAGGTCGCGGGTTCGAATCCCGCTCGTCGTGGCAACACGGCGGTAGCTCAGGGGTAGAGCAGGACGTTCCCCCACTTTTGTCGCAGCGCCGGCACCCGCTTCACGCAGTGAATGCTGCTGGAACTACATGGATTGCCTTCGGGCCCGGGTTCGACCCCCGGAAGTTCCCGCCCTTCTTGTCACTGCACCTTATTCTTGATGCAAAGGACGACCGCATGAACCACACCACTCACAATCACGATGTCATCCAGGAGCCGGGCGCGGTGCCGATCCGCCTGTGGACGCGCGGCGTACCGCTGGAAGATGCCGCACGCGAGCAGCTGCAGAACATCGCGCGCCTGCCCTTCATCCACCGCTGGATCGCGGTGATGCCCGACGTGCACCTGGGCAAGGGCGCGACGGTGGGTTCGGTGGTGCCGACCATCGGCGCGATCGTGCCGGCCGCCGTTGGCGTGGACATCGGCTGCGGCATGATCGCTACCCGTACCACCCTTACTGCCAGCGACCTGCCCGACAACCTCGCGGGGCTGCGTACTGCCATCGAGCGCGCGGTGCCGCATGGCCGCAGCGTGGGTCGTGGGCGCGACAAAGGCAGCTGGGATACGCCGCCGGAACTGGCGGTCGAGGGCTGGTCGCAGCTGGTGCAGGACTTCGCCCTGATCTGCGAGCGCCACCCGAAGCTGAAGAACACCAACAACCTCAAGCACCTGGGTACGCTCGGTACCGGCAACCACTTCGTCGAAGTCTGCCTGGACCAGGACCAGCGCGTGTGGTTCATGCTGCACTCTGGTTCGCGTGGGGTGGGCAATGCCATTGGTACCTACTTCATCGAACTGGCCAAGCAGGAGATGCGTCGCTGGATGATCAACCTGCCTGACCAGGACCTTGCCTACCTGCCCGAAGGCAGCCAGCACTACGGCGACTATGTGTTCGCGGTGGACTGGGCGCAGCGCTTCGCACGCATGAACCGCGAGATCATGATGCGCAACGTGGTGGCGGCGGCGCGTACGGTGATCACCAAGCCGTTCGAGGCGGCGGCCGAGGCGGTCAACTGCCACCACAACTACGTCAGCCGCGAGCACCACTACGGCAAGGACGTGTTCGTGACCCGCAAGGGCGCGGTGAGCGCGCGCAAGGGGGAGCTGGGCATCATTCCGGGCAGCATGGGCGCCAAGAGCTTCATCGTGCGCGGCCTGGGCAACGAGGAAAGCTTCCACAGCTGCAGCCACGGCGCCGGGCGCGTGATGAGCCGCACCCAGGCGCGCAAGCTGATCAGCGTGGACGACCACGCCAAGGCAACCGCGCACGTGGAGTGCCGCAAGGATGCGGAGGTGGTCGATGAGTCGCCGGCGGCTTACAAGTCGATCGAGGCGGTGATGGAGGCGCAGCGTGACCTGGTGGAGATCGTGCACACCCTGCGCCAGGTGGTCTGCGTGAAGGGTTGAGTTACCGCAAGGAAAAGGAAACGGACATGGACATGATCGAACTGGACGGAACCGAAGGCGGAGGCCAGCTGCTGCGGTCGGCACTCACGCTGGCCCTGTGCACCGGCACCGGCTTCAGCATGCAGAACATCCGCGGGCGCCGTCGCCGCCCGGGACTGATGCGCCAGCACCTCACCGCCGTGAACGCGGCGGCCGCAGTGGGCAGTGCCGCCGTGCACGGCGCGGAGCTTGGCGCGACCGCGCTGCGCTTCGAGCCGGGCACGGTGCAGGGTGGCGACTATCATTTCGCCACCGGCAGCGCAGGCTCGGCCTCGCTGGTGCTGCAGACGGTGCTGCCTGCGCTCTGGCAGGCGGCGTCGCCATCGCGGCTGCGCCTGGAAGGCGGCACGCACAACCCACTGGCACCCAGCGCGGACTTCATTGCCGATGCCTACCTGCCGGCGCTGGCGAAGATGGGCGTGGCGGTGGATTTCACCCTGGGCCAGCACGGGTTCCACCCTGCCGGTGGCGGCATGCTGGAAGTACACGTGACCCCGTGCCCGACGCTGAAGCACATCGCCTTCGACGCGCGCGGCGCGCTGGCGTCGGTGGAGGCCAAGGTGTTGATGTCGGGCCTGCCGACCAATATCGGCCAGCGCGAACTGCAGGTACTGGCCGACCGCCTCGGCGTGGAAGCGCATCCGCGTCACGTCCATGTCGTGCGTCCGGCAGTGGGGCCCGGAAACGTGGCACTGGTCCGGGTGCGCCACGACACGCATGTGGAAGTCTTCAGCGGGCACGGCGAACGCGGGCTGTCGGCCGAGCAGGTCGGTGCGCGCCTGGCCGATGCGGTGCAGCACTACCTGCAGGGCGAAGGCTGCGTGGGCGAACACCTGTCCGACCAGCTGCTGCTGCCGATGGCGCTGGCCGGTGCCGGCAGTTTCACCACCCATGTGATCAGCGAGCACCTGGCCAGCAACGCACGCCTGATCGAAAAATTCCTGCCGGTCGAGTTCGACTGGACGCCGGCCGGGCAGGGCTGGCGGGTCCAGGTCAGCCGCTGACCCGGACCTTGGCACGCGCCGGAAGCGGTCATCCCCGCCCCGGCGCGTCCGCTTCGTTCCCGGTGAAACGCGACTCATCCCGGATTTCACACGGTTCGTCGCGTGCTCCTTGTGGCCTCCCGGGCAGGCGCCCAGAGTCTGGCGCTGTCTGCTGGGAGCACACACATGAACAAGGGAATCCCGTACCTGATGGCTGCACTGGTCGCGCTGACGCTGTCGGCGGGCTGGGCGGCACCGGTACTGGCCCTGTTCGAGCATGTGGCCGCCTGCCTGGACGGCGGTGGCAGCCTGGACCTGCTGCGGATGCGCTGCGCGCCGCCCAGTGGCGCGCGTGACCTGCTGCTGCAGGGCTGGGGCTTCTGGCTGACCGCTGCAGCCGTCGCGGCGGTGGCCGTGCTGGTGACCCGGACGCACCCACCGCGCCGGCGTTCGCCGCTGCTGCACTGAGCTTTGCAACCAGTCCGAGCGGTGGGAGAGCGGAACACTGTTAGTGTCCGAGCCCACTCCAGCACCGGCATGGGCCTTGATCAGCAACGCGATCCAGCGGACGTCTTCGCTCCCGTCCCTCGCCGGCATACCCGAAGACGCCCGCGCGCGGCGCGGGTCGCTACCCGTGTTGGCGTTGTCACATCTACAGAATGCGCCGACCCAGGTGCCGCAGATGCTCGACCTGGCCGACTGCACAACCCGGCCTTGGCGCGGGCCCGGCAGCCAACCCGCCGTGATCGTCACACGCGGGGCCGAGCGCTGGCGGGTCAAGGCAACCGCCGACGCGCATTGCAGCGCCATGGAAGTCGCGCTGGGCAAACTGTTCCAGCTCACCGGGCTGGTCGCTCCGGACACCGGGCTGGTGGCGGCTGTCGAGGGCTTGCCGACCGGCACCCAGCATGTCGGCTCACGCTTCGAGGCGGACTTCCAGGATCTGGGCGACTTCCTGGTCAGTGACGCGGCTGCGGCGCTGGTCGCGGCGGCCGATCCTTCAGCGCGCAGCGCCTACGAGGCGCTACGGGCCGGCCACGTGCAGACGGTATCCGACAACGCCAAGCTGATGAACAACGCCGGGGTCGAGTGGTGGGCACTGCGCGGCGAGGACGCCCGGCAGCACGCCGCCAACGACCAGCGCCGCTTCAACGCGCTGGACGCGATGAACCGCCTGTTGCCGGCGCCCCTGCGCTGCGAACAGCTGCGTCATTTCATCGCCTCGCGCTGGCTGTGCAACTGGGACCAGCTCAACTACCGGCTTGAGAACTTCGGCTACACCCTCCGGGACGGGGTGCGGGTGGGCATGTCGCTGGATTTCGGCTCCTGCGGGCCGCTCGGCTTCCGCGACCTGCAGACGGGCGCGATGCTGCCCAAATCTGCCAGCCAGGCGGTGGCCATCGCGCAACGGCCGCCGTCGTTGTTCCCGATTCCGTTGGCATATATGACCAACGTCGGTCATTTCGATGCGATGTGCAGCGATCCCGGGCCCCTTCAGGAGGTCAGCGCCTGGCCCTACGGGTTCCAGTCCGAGAGCATCGCCACCCTGTTCCGGCCACCGCTCGCTCTTGATCCTGCGGTGGCGGACACGCTTGCCGAAATGGGATACCGCTTGGAACAGCTGTCGGTGCCTGCGCTCATCGCCGTCATCCAGCGGCACTGGCCGGGGTTGCCTGGCGAGGCGGGGGCAGCGTGGCCCACGGCCGCCGAGCTGGCCGAACACCTGCTCCGCCGCCGCGACGCCCTGCTGGCGCGGTTCGAACCGGTGCAGATCGCCGACTGGGTGCAGGCCGATCCCGACCGCGCGGCGAGGGTCCGGCAGGAACTCACCGACGCCGCGCAGGCCATGCTCGGCGCCCCGGCCGACCGTACGGATTGATCCGCCTCAAGGCACGCTCTCCACGCCGGGTGTGCAATGGTGTCCCCACTGCCTTTTCCAAGGAGCGTGCCATGTACAAGCGGATCCTGATTGCCACCGATGGCTCCGAGCTGTCCGAAAAGGGCCTGCTCAAGGGGCTGGAACTGGCCCGCGACCTCAACGCCGAAATCGATATCGTCACTGTCTCCGAGCCTTGGGCCGTCGGCATGTATGACGCCATGGGCTGGAGCGTGGGCTACATGAACAGCCCCGAGTACAAAGCCGACCGCGAAGAGACCGCAGAGAAGGTGCTGGCGCCTGCCAAGGCCGCCTGCGAGGCGCAGGGCCTGCGCGCCACCACCGTGCACGTGCTGGACCGTTATGCCGCTGACGGCATCATCGACACGGCCATGGAGCGCAACAGCGACCTGATCGTGATGACCTCGCACGGCCGCCGCGGCGTGACCCGGGTGCTGCTCGGCAGCCAGACCGCCGAAGTGCTCGCACGCAGCACCGTGCCGGTGCTGGTCATCCGGTGATCTACGGGCGCAGCTTCAACGCCATCGACTCGTCCAGGCTGCCGTCGGGCTGCACCACCACGTAGCGTTCCCCGGCCCGGTCGAACAGCACCGGGATCGGGTCGCGGAACAGCGGGCGGCGCACGAAGCGCAGCGACCAGCCGAAATGCTCCAGGGTGTCCACGGCCTGGCGCTGCTCGTCATTCAGCCCCGCACGCAGGGCGGCGGGGTCGATGGGCTTGCGTCGTTCAGGAGTCGTCATCGGGTACGGCAGGGCCTGCTCACCAGCTGTAGAGCTTCCAGTACACCGGCGAGGTGCCATCCTTGCTCCGGTCCACGCCGCTGTGCTGGCTGCCTTCGTACATGTAGTACGGCGCGCCACGCGACGGGGTGACCTTTACCATGCGCAGCTGGCCACTGACCCGGTATTCCTCGATCACATCGCCGTTGTCCATGACCCGCTTGGCGATATCGGCCCCCTTCACATCGACCGGGGGCACGCCCGCACCACCGGTGGTCGCACAACCAGCCAACACGAGCATGCCAGCCAGCAGCAGAGTTTTCATGGGCCATGGTTCCTGGGTCGGGGGAGTCTCGATTATGCCCGATGACCGGTGATGCCGGTGCCGGGAATGGCCCCGGCGGGGCGCGTAGAATCGTCGCATGAGCCGATTAGTCCTGATTGACGGGTCCAGTTACCTGTATCGCGCGTTCCACGCGCTTCCGCCGCTGACCAACGCTGCCGGTGAACCCACCGGCGCGCTGTTCGGCGTGGTCAACATGCTGCGCGCCACCCTGAAGGAGCGACCCGAGTACGTGGCCTTCGTGGTCGACGCGCCGGGCAAGACCTTCCGTGATGACCTGTACGCCGACTACAAGGCCAACCGGCCGCCGATGCCCGACGACCTGCGCCCGCAGATCGAGCCGATGTGCCAGATCGTCGAGGCGCTGGGCCTGACCATCCTGCGCATTCCCGGCGTGGAAGCCGACGATGTGATCGGCACGCTGGCGCTGCAGGGCCACCGCGACGGGATGACGGTCACCATCTCCACCGGTGACAAGGACTTCGCCCAGCTGGTGCGCCCGGGCATCGAGCTGGTCAACACCATGACCGGCAGCCGCATGGATTCGGATGCCACGGTAATGGACAAGTTCGGCGTGCGCGCCGACCAGATCGTCGACCTGCTGGCGCTGATGGGCGACACCGTGGACAACGTGCCCGGCGTGGAGAAGTGCGGCCCCAAGACCGCCGCCAAGTGGCTGGCCGAGTACCAGACCCTGGACGGGGTCATGGCCGCCGCGCCCGGCATGAAGGGCAAGATCGGCGAAAACCTGCGCGCGGCGCTGGAGCGCCTGCCGCTCAACCGCGAACTGGTCACCATCCGCACCGACGTGCCGCTGGATGCCACCCCGCAGACGCTGGCCCTGCGCGACCCGGACGTGCCCGCGCTGGGCGAGCTGTACCTGCGTTACGGCTTCACCCAGGCGCTGAAGGAACTGGGCGGCCCGGTGCCGGCCCCGACGGCTGCCAGCGACGCGCCGGTGAGCCTGCGCGGTACCGCCGCCGGCTACGCCCGTGGCGCGGCCAGCGAGCCGGCGCCCGTGCCGGATGCGGCCCTGTCCGCCCCGGGCGACTACGAAACGGTGCTCACCACCGAGCAGCTGCAGGCCTGGGTGGCCCGCGCCGAGGCGGCCGAGCTGGTCGCCTTCGATACCGAGACCGACGCGCTGGATGCCATGCGCGCCAACCTGGTGGGCATCAGCCTGGCGGTCGAGCCCGGCCGCGCCGCCTACATCCCGGTCGGCCATGACTACCCCGGCGCCCCGGCCCAGCTGCCGCGCCAGCAGGTGCTGGACGCGCTGCGCCCGGTGCTGGAGAACCCGGACAAGAAGAAGCTCGGCCAGCACGGCAAGTACGACCTGCACGTGCTGCGCCGCCATGGCGTGAACGTGCAGGGCTACCACGACGACACCATGCTCGAAAGCTTCGTGCTCAATTCCACCGCCACCCGCCACGACATGGATTCGCTGGCGATGCGCTACCTGGGCTACAGCACCATCAAGTTCGAGGACGTGGCCGGCAAGGGCGCTAAGCAGATCCCGTTCTCGCAGGTGGGGCTGGACGAAGCCAGCCGCTATGCCGCCGAAGATGCCGACATCACCCTGCGCCTGCACCGCGTGCTGCACCCGCAGCTGCTGGAATCGGCGGCGCTGGACAACGTGTACCGCAGCATCGAAATGCCGCTGGTGCCGGTGCTGGCCCGGATCGAGGCCAACGGCGTGTACATCGACAGCGCCGAGCTGCGGCGGCAGAGCCAGGACCTGGGGTCGCGCATGCTGGCGGCCCAGCAGAAGGCCACCGAACTGGCCGGGCGCACGTTCAGCCTGGACTCGCCCAAGCAGCTGCAGGCGGTGCTGTTCGACGAACTGAAGCTGCCGGCGCTGGTGAAGACCCCCAAGGGCCAGCCCAGCACCAACGAAGAGGCGCTGGAGGCGATCGCCGAGCAGCACGAGCTGCCGCGGGTCATCCTGGAGTACCGCGGGCTGGCCAAGCTGCGCAGCACCTACACCGACAAGCTTCCGGAGATGGTCAACCCCGACACCGGCCGGGTCCACACCAGCTACCACCAGTCCGGCGCGGCCACCGGCCGGCTGTCCTCGTCGGACCCGAACCTGCAGAACATCCCGATCCGCACCGAGGACGGCCGCCGCATCCGCCGTGCCTTCGTGGCGCCGCCCGGGCACAAGCTGCTGGCCTGCGATTACTCGCAGATCGAACTGCGGATCATGGCCCACCTGTCCGAGGACCCGGGCCTGGTGCGCGCCTTCGAACAGGGCGTGGACGTGCACCGTGCCACGGCGGCGGAGGTGTTCAGCCGCGCGCTGGACGAGGTCACCCCGAACGAGCGCCACGCCGCCAAGGCCATCAACTTCGGCCTGATGTACGGCATGAGCGCGTTCGGGCTGGCCCGCAACCTGGGCATCGACCGCGGCCAGGCGCAGGATTACGTGGCGCTGTACTTCAGCCGGTACCCGGGCGTGCGCGACTTCATGGAACGCATGCGCCAGCAGGCCCGCGACCAGGGATATGTGGAAACCATCGAAGGGCGCCGGCTGTATCTGAACGATATTCACGCCCGCAACCAGGGCCTGCGCGCCGGCGCCGAGCGCGCGGCGATCAATGCGCCCATGCAGGGCACCGCCGCGGACATCATCAAACGGGCCATGGTGAAGGTGGACGACTGGCTGCAGGGCCAGGGCGGCCGCGCCCGGATGATTCTGCAGGTGCACGATGAACTGGTATTCGAAACCGAAAGCGAGTTTCTGGAAACCTTGCGCGCGCAGGTGGTCGAGCTGATGTCGTCTTCAGCTCAATTGCGCGTGCCGCTGGTGGTGGATGCGGGGGTCGGTGATAACTGGGATGAGGCGCATTGAGACCTGAATCACGTTGAATAAGCTGAATTGGTTCATTGCGGGCCGATAAACTGACTCTTCGATGAATGTTTTAGGTTTCACCCCAGTATTAATTGGCTCCCTTCACGAACTATCAATGTTCGAGGTGCTTTTATAGACCTCGACAGGCGCAATGCCTGTTGTGGATCTCTCCCATCCCCTGGAGCAGATCTCGGAACGGGGGCTCCTCCCCAAGCGCCCGTTCCCCGGCCCCGCTGACCTCCCCCTGGTCGGCGGGGCTTTTTATTTTGGGCCTCCCCACCCATGCTGCACCCATGTTCCCCGGGGGCGTCCCATGAGCGATCTGTTCGATCTGGCCATGCCGTGGTGGGAGTTCATCCTGCGCGCGGTGGTCGTGTACGCGGTGGTGCTGGGCATGGTGCGGCTTTCGGGCAAGCGCGCGCTGGGGCAGATCACCCCGTTCGACGTGCTGCTGATCGTGCTGCTGGGCAATGCGGTACAGAACGCGCTGCTGGGCAAGGACACCTCGCTGGGCGGCGGGCTGCTGCTGGCGGCCACGCTGATCGGCATCAACTACGGCGTGGGTTGGCTCAGCACCCGCAGCGCCAGGGTCGAGAAGCTGGTGGAAGGCGAGCCGGTGCTGATCGCACGCGACGGTGAAGTGCTGGCGTCGGTGCTCAAGCGCGAGCTGGTCACCCGCGCGGACCTGGAAGCGGCCATGCGCCAGCAGGGCTGCACCCACATCAGTGAAGTGTCGATGGCGCTGCTGGAAATCAACGGCCACATCACCATCGTGCCCAGGCAGCCCAAGGAAGACGGTAACGGTTGAGCGGAATGTGAAAGCACATCGCCGCATGCACTGCTGCAATCGGCCGCATCAGGGGCCGCTGCTCGAGTGGCCCACGCAACGGAGATGCCTGTCATGCCCCTCGATCCTGCCGCGTCCACCGCCCGCCCGTGGGTTGCCGTCTACGCGGAACGCGCTGCGTCCAATCGCATTCGCAATGATGATCCGCCGCCTTCATACGATGAGGCCACGCGCGCGTCCTCTCCCGAGCCACGGCGGCTGCCGTCTTCCCGTGCAATCCCCCGGGTGGTGGGCAACGAACCGCCCGCGTGGCGACTGCGCTTCTCCCGACGGCCGCATCCCGATGCGCAGCAGCGCGAGCTGCAGGCGCAACTGGAGCGTCGCGAACGAACCGAGCGCAAGCTGGACAACGCCTACAGGCGGTTGGACCGGGTGCTGTTGAGGCACGCCAACCTTTGGGCGTCTGGCCGGGCTTATTGCGGCGGCGGTCTTTTCGATGATGACGAATGCAGCATGATCAGCAACGCGCGTAGTGAGATCGCGCACTACGAAGAGAAAAAGCGCGACCTTCAGGAGGCACATGCCGCGCTGATGCGTCGCAACGCGGCGCGACTCAGCCCGGAGTGAGCCAGTCGCGCGGCACCAGGTAATCGCCCAGCCGCGCTTCGGCGCTGCCGGGCTCCGGCTGGAACCCATACTCCCAGCGCACGCGCGGCGGCAGGCTCATCAAAATGCTTTCGCTGCGCCCGCCGCTCTGCAGGCCAAACAGCGTGCCGCGGTCGTACACCAGGTTGAATTCCACGTAGCGGCCCCGCCGGTACAACTGGAACTCGCGTTCGCGTTCGCCATACGGGGTGTGCTTGCGGCGTTCCACCATCGGCAGGTAGGCCTGCAGGAACCCATCGCCCACCGCACGCAGGTAATCGAAATCGCGTTCGAAGTCGCCGTGCAGGTCGTCGAAGAACAGCCCACCCACGCCGCGCGTTTCATTGCGGTGGCGCAGGAAGAAGTACTCGTCGCACCAGCGCTTGTGCGCCGCATAGCGTTCTTCGCCGAACGGCGCGCACAGGTCGTGGGCGACCTGGTGCCACTGCTGCACGTCCTCGTCGAAGGGGTAGAACGGGGTCAGGTCGAAGCCACCGCCGAACCACGCCGCCACCTGCTCGCCGTCACGCTCGGCGCTGAAGTAGCGCACGTTGGCGTGGGTGGTGGGCAGGTACGGGTTGAGCGGGTGGAACACCAGCGAAACCCCGGTGGCGCGCCACGAGGCCCCGGCCAGTTCCGGCCGGTTGGCCGAGGCCGACGGCGGCAGGCGGGTGCCGGAAACGTCGGAGAAGCCGATGCCGGCCTGCTCGAACACCGCGCCATCGCGCAGGATGCGGGTACGGCCACCGCCGCCCTCGGCGCGCTGCCAGAGGTCTTCGCTGAAGCGGGCCTGGCCGTCGGCGGATTCGACCGCACCGCAGATACGGTCCTGCAGGTCGGTCAGGTAGCTGCGTACGCGCTCGAATTCGTTCATGGCGGTACTTTACCGCAGGGCAGCGGGGCGGGGCCTGCACAGCGAGGCAGGGCCTCGCTCTACGCGGCCTTTCTGGCGAACAGGGCCCTTACGTCCGGGCGCAGCACGCGTACCACCAGCCATGCGTGCAGGGCGGCGAACGCCAGCGCGGTGAGCACGGTAAGGCCGGTGTAGATCGCGCGCTGCATCTGCAGGTCGCGGCGCAGTTGCCCGGCATCGGCCGCATCCGCGTGCGGCGGAAGGTGCAGGATGAGTTGGCGGAACACCTCGTCGATCACCCACGCCCCGACGAAGTTCAGCAGTGCGGTGACCACCAGCAGCACGATGAAGGTCCACAGTGCCCAGCGGTTGCGCCGCAGGATGCCCCAGCACGCGGCCGCACCGACCACCGACAGCACCAGCATGCCCACGTTCACCGCCACCGCGTGCCGGCCGAACCAGCGCAGCGACGACGGCATCCAGGACAGGTCGGCGCCGTCCAGCAGATCCTTCAACCACGCCGATTGGGTGAGCAGGGCAGCGACGATCGCGCCACCGGCCCAGCACACGGCCGACACGATGCACACCACCAGCACCGACTTGGCCAGCGGGGCAAGGAAGGTCGGCGTGCCGTCGCCCTTCGGGCGCGGGTTGGCAACAGGCAGCAGTGGGGGCGTGGTCGAAGACATCCGGTGTCCTGGCAGTGAGCAGTGGGGTCAGCCCGGCGCGATCACGCGCGCGGCCGCCGGCAGGATATGGTCTTCACTCAACGGTGCCAAGCGTCGCCCATGCGGTGGCTGCAACGGCACCCAGGCCAGTTCGGCGATCTCGGCACGCGCCTGCGGCGTGCCGGTTACCTGCACCCACCACGCCTCGGCGTGCACCCGGCAGCCGGTTTCGTGCACCGCCCAGTCGCTGTAGGCGCCCAGCGGCACCGCCGTGGCGGGGTCCAGCTGCACGCCCAGCTCTTCGTCCAGCTCGCGCGCCAGCGCGGCCAGCGGTGCCTCGCCCGGCTCGGGCTTGCCGCCCGGCTGGATGAATACCGCCGAGCCGTGCTTGCGCACCACCAGCACGCGCCGGGCGGCATCGGTGATGACCGCGGCGACGATCCGTATCGTCGCCGCGTCGTGGCTCACTTCAGGTTCTCTTCGAACAGCTTGAGGATGCGCTTGTACTGGTCCAGCCAGGAATCGGCACGCACGTAGCCGTGGCGTTCCAGCGGGTAGGGCGCAATGCTCCAGTTGTCCTTGTGCAGCTCGATCAGCTTCTGGGTGAGGTTGACCGAGTCCTGGAAAAACACGTTGTCGTCCATCATCCCGTGCGCGATCAGCAGGTGGTCCTGCAGGCCCTCGGCGTACTCGATCGGCGAGGAGACGCGGTACGCCTCCGGGTCGATGTCCGGGGTGTTGAGGATGTTGGCGGTGTAGCCGTGGTTGTACTGGTGCCAATCCACCACCGGGCGCAGCGCGGCGCCGGCCTTGAAGGTGCCCGGCGAACGGAACAGCGCCATGAAGGTCATGAAGCCGCCGTAGGAGCCGCCGTAGATGCCGGCGTGGTCGCGGTCACCCTGCTGGGTGGCCACCAGCCACTCCAGGCCGTCCTTGTAGTCTTCCAGTTCCGGGTGGCCCATGTTGCGGTAGATCGCCGTGCGCCAGTCGCGGCCGTAGCCTTCGCTGCCGCGGTAATCCATGTCCAGCACCACGTAACCCTGCTGCACCAGCAGGTTGTGGAACATCTGCTCGCGGAAGTAGGCCGGGTAGCGCTGGTGCACGTTCTGCAGGTAACCGGCGCCGTGCACGAACATGGCGATCGGGTACTTCCTGCCCGGCTCCAGGTTTTCCGGGCCGTAGTACTTGGCCCAGACCACGCCCGCGCCATGCTTGGACGGCACCTGCACCAGCCTGGGCTGGATCCACTCACGGGCCTTGAAGGCGGCGCTGCGGGTATCGGTCAGCACCTTGGCCTGGCCGCCGGCGGTGG
Organism: Stenotrophomonas sp. PS02300; assembly: GCF_029959395.1. Classification (NCBI taxonomy): domain Bacteria; kingdom Pseudomonadati; phylum Pseudomonadota; class Gammaproteobacteria; order Lysobacterales; family Lysobacteraceae; genus Stenotrophomonas; species Stenotrophomonas sp. PS02300. The sequence continues at coordinate 76,161 of NZ_JASCOP010000002.1, read as the reverse complement.
GCACCACCGCCAGCTGCGCCGGCAGGTAGGCGCCGGAGTAGCGCACCAGCAGCTGCTGGCCATCCGGGGACAGCGAGAAGTCTTCCACGCCGTTGAGCGAGGTCAGCTCACGCACCTGGCGCGAAGCGGTATCCACCGCGCAGACCTCGTAGTCGCCCGGGGCCTGCTGGTTGCACAGCACGTAGAAGCCGCGCCCGTCGGCGCTGGGCACCGGCATCGAGGTTTCCCACTTGCCGCCGGTCAGCGCCTGCGGCTTGGCCGTGCCCTGCTGGGTGTACAGGTGCGAGTAGCCCGATTCCTCGGACAGCAGCCACAGCGTGCGGTTGTCGTTGGACCAGCCGAAATCGTTGAAGCTCCAGTTGATCCAGGCCGCGTCGGTGAGGCGGTGGCGGGTCTGCAGCTTCGCCTCGGCCGGGCTGACGCTGGCAATCCAGCGGTCCTTGTTGTCGTTGGCGCGCAGCAGGATCGCGGCCTGCTGGCCGTCATTGCTCCAGCGGATGCCCGGCGCGCCGGGGCCGCCCAGCACCTGCACCGGGCGGCTGCCCTTCAGCGCGTCCTTGCCGGCGGCCTTGCGCAGCGCGGCCAGCGGGTCGGTGCCGATGCCCGGCAGGCTGTCCAGCGACAGCGGCTTGACCGTGCCGGTGACGGCGTCGACCAGCCACAGCGCGTTCGGTTCCGGGTCGTTGCGGCCGACGCGGGTACGGGTGTCCTCGAACTCCTCGTAGCCCGATTCGGTCACGTACTTGGGCATCTTGCCGCCGCGGCCTTCATCGAAGCCCTTCGGCTTGGTCACCACGATCAGGCTGCGGGTATCGGGCGACAGCGCGCTGTCGACGATCTCCACGTCGGCGCCCAGGTACACCGGGCCCGGCGCGCGGGTGCTGTCGGCGCGGCGCCAGCTGGCTTCCTGTTCCTTCAGCGCGTCGCGCTGGGCGCGGTCGTTGCGCAGCGTGGCCAGGGTGCGCAGCTGCTGGTCGCGCAGCACGTCGGCCTTGGGCGCATCGTCCGGGTTCTTTTCGGCCTTCAGGCTGGCCACCTGCTGCACGCCGCCTGCGGCGGTCCAGTGGAACCAGTTCTGGCCGGTGCGCCAGATCACCCCGCCATCGCGGGCGAAGTTGACCGCGCTGGCCTTCTCGGTGCTGCGGGTGAGCTGGGTCAGCGCGCCGCTGCGCAGGTCGCGCAGGAACACGTCGCCGTTGCGCACGAACACGCTGCGCTGGCGGGCGCTGTCGTACACCGGGGCGTCCACGTCCAGGCTGCCGCGCTGGTCATCGGCGACCTGGCTGGCGGCGCCGCCGGCGACCGGCTGGCGGAAGGTGTCGCGGACCGGGCTGCCGGTGCGCTTGAGCTGGTACTCCACTTGCTGGCTGTTCCACGACCACCAGGCGCTCTCGACCGGCGGACCGATCCAGTCCGGGTCGGCCATGGCCTGTTCGATGGTGATCGGCGTCGGTGCCGCGTGGGCCGTTCCGCCGAGGGCGGCAAGCAGCAGCAGGGACAAGGGCAGCGTTCTGGGCATTGCGGGCAGCACCGTGAAGGAAAACCCGACAAGCGTAGCAGCCGCAAAGGTTCCGGGAGGGGGCCACAGGTCATGGGGTGCGACCGATTGATGCAGCGCGTCACCAAGTCGCATGTGCCTTTCACGGAATCAGGCCCAGACTGGTGCGGATTCCAGAATGTGCGGAGGCGTCGCTTGGACGCGTTGTTGTTGTCGCGGATCCAGTTCGGGTTCGTCATCAGTTTCCATGTGCTGTTCCCGGCCTTCACGATCGGCACCGCCAGCTGGCTGGCGTTCGTGGAAGGCCAGTGGCTGCGCACCCGCAAGCCGATCTGGCGCGAGCTGTACTTCTTCTGGCAGAAGATCTTCGCCGTGTCCTTCGGCATGGGCGTGGTCAGCGGCATCGTCATGGCCTTCCAGTTCGGCACCAACTGGCCGCGCCTGAGCCAGGTGGCCGGCAGCGTGATCGGGCCGCTGCTCACCTATGAAGTGCTCACCGCGTTCTTCCTGGAGGCCAGCTTCCTGGGCGTGATGATGTTCGGCTGGGGCAAGGTCTCGCCGCGCCTGCATTTCTTCTCCACCTGCATGGTGGCGCTGGGCACGCTGGTGTCCACCTTCTGGATCCTGTCGTCCAACAGCTGGCTGCAGACCCCGGCCGGGCACGCCATCATCGACGGCATCGTGGTGCCGCAGGACTGGTGGCAGGTGGTGTTCAACCCCTCCTTCCCGTACCGGCTGGCGCACATGGCGCTGGGTTCGTTCATCACCACCTGTTTCGTGATCGGCGGGGTCGGGGCGTGGTACCTGCGCAAGGGCACCCACGTGGAGGCTGGGCGCACCATGCTGCTGGCGGCCGTTGCCTTCGCCGCGCTCACCGTGCCGGTGCAGATCTTCGTGGGCGACATGCATGGCCTGAACACGCTCAAGCACCAGCCGATGAAGATCGCCGCGGTGGAAGCCCACTGGCACGCCGAAGGCGAGGGCGAAGGGGTGCCGCTGGTGGTGTTCGCCGTGCCCAATGAAAAGGCCGAGCGCAACGATTTCGAGATCGCCATTCCGCGCCTGGGCAGCCTGATCCTGACCCATTCGCTGGACGGGACCTTCGACCCGCTCACTTCCGTACCCGCCAGCGAACGGCCGCCGGTGGTGCCGGTGTTCTTCGCCTTCCGCATCATGGTTGGGCTGGGCACGCTGATGCTGCTGCTGGCTTGGGCCTCGGCCTTCCAGTGGTGGCGTGGCCGCCTGCTGGAATCGCGCTGGCTGGTGCGCGGCTGGAACTGGATGCTGCCCAGCGGCTTCATCGCGCTGGTGTCGGGCTGGTTCGTCACCGAAATGGGTCGCCAGCCGTGGGTGGTGTACGGCGTGCTGCGCACGGCCGACGCGGTGGGCCCGCAGAGCGCGTGGATGACCGCGCTGTCGCTGGGCGTGTACATCGTCGGCTATGCGTTCGTGTTCGGCTGGGGCATCTGGTACCTGGTCAAGATCATCCGCACCGGCCCCAAGCCGCACGACCAGCCGCCGCCGATCGAAGACGGCAGCCACACTCCGGCGCGGCCGCTGTCCGGTGCCGACGAACCGCTGGAGGAGCGCTGACATGGAGATGACGACCTGGCTGCCGGTGGCATGGTTCGCGGTGATCGGCTTCGGCGTGCTGATGTACGTGGTGCTGGATGGTTTCGTGCTCGGCATCGGCATCCTGGCGCCGATGGCCGAGGATGAAGAACAGCTCGACGTGATGATGAACACCGCCGCGCCGATCTGGGACGGCAACGAAACCTGGCTGGTGCTGGGCGGGGCAGGGCTGATGGCGGCCTTCCCCAAGGCCTATGCCGCACTGCTGTCGTCGCTGTACCTGCCCGTGCTGCTGCTGGTGGTGGCGCTGGTGTTCCGCGGGGTGGCGTTTGAATTCCGCTTCAAGGCGCACCGTTCGCGGCGGCTGTGGAGCGTGGCCTTCGGGCTGGGCTCGCTGCTGGCCGCGTTCGCCCAAGGCGTGATCCTGGGCGCGCTGGTGCAGGGCCTGCAGGTGGTGGACGGGCAGTACGTGGGCGGGCCGTTCGGCTGGTTCAGCCCGTTCTCGATGCTCACCGGCGCCGCAGTGGTGTTCGGCTATGCGCTGCTGGGCAGCACCTGGCTGATCCTGAAGACCGAAGGCCGCGAGCAGGCCTTCGCCCGCACCCTGACCCGGCCGCTGGTGGTGGCCGTGATCGTGTTCATGGGGCTGGTCAGCGCGTGGCTGCCGTTCCTGGATTCACGGCTGATGGCGCGCTGGTTCAGCGACGGCAACTTCTGGTGGCTGTCGCCGGTGCCGCTGCTCACCCTGGGCGTGGCGGTGGCGCTGTGGCGCAGTGCCATGCACCCGCGCCGCGACCTGCCGCCGTTCCTGCTCACCCTGGCGCTGTTCGTGCTCGGCTTCATCGGCCTGGTACTGGGCATGTGGCCCTACCTGCTGCCGCCCAGCATGACCCTGTGGCAGGCGGCGGCGCCGGCCTCGTCGATGGGCTTCAGCCTGGTCGGGCTGGTGGTGCTGCTGCCGGTGATCCTGGGCTATACCGCCTGGTCGTACCGGGTGTTCCGCGGCAAGGTACGCGCGGACGTTGGATATCATTGACGGATCGGGTGACGACCAACGGTCGTCACGCCCTTCAACCGTGCAGGCCTTCAATCTCGACCAGCAATTCGGCGCGGCACACCTCGGCATGCAGCACCACGAACGCTGGCGAACCCGGCAGTCCGGCCATCCGCGCGGCAATGGCCGGCATGTCTTCGGCACGGCGCACGTACACCTTCAACAGTGATTCGGCGCCCAGCGTGGCCGGCAACCCGGGCCGCTGCAGGCGCGCGGCATCCACCAGGCTCTGCAGGTTGGTCAGGGTCTCTTCCAGCTGCTCACCCACCGAACCGGTGTGCTGCGAGACATGCCCGACGATGGCCGCCGTGCCCGACTGCAGCAGCGGCAGGCCGGTGGCCAGCGGCGGCAGCAGGGCGCGCGAGAAGCTGGGCGACTGCGGGCCGTACTGGCGCGGGTAGCGGAAGGCGCTGACCTGGCGCGGGTTTTCCAGCGGCAGGCCGGCCTCGCGGGCCGCCAGCCAGTACACCTGCAGCCGGCGCACGCCATCGAACCGGCCAATGCAGGTGGCCGCCGGCAGGGCGGCCTCGTCCAGCTCGCGCAGGCCGCGTACCCGGCCCACGCAGAAACGCCGGTAGCGTTCCTGGTCGCCGTCGCCTTCGGTCACCGCATCCAGGTAGTTCCAGGTGCGCAGCAGGTGCGGGAAACCGCAGTTGGTCAGAAAATTGCTCATTCGAGCGTAGGCATCTGCCGCGGCCGATTCGATATCGCCGTCGACTTCGTCAATCTCGATCGCGCCGAACAGCAAGGTGTCGTTGGCCGACCAGCGCACGCCGTCGCGCACGCCATGCTGGACCGGGGCGGCGCCCTGCCAGATCTCGACCTGCGCCGGGCCCTGTTCGGCCAGTGGTACCTGCAGCCAGCGCGGGTCGTCGCAAGGTGCGGCAGCGGCCGAAAACCCGAACACGGCCAGCGTGCGCGGATCGGCCAGGGCGGCATCGCGTTCAGCAGCGAGGGCATAAAACGCACGGAACAGCGCGGGGTCTGCCGAGGGGGAAAGGACCTGCGCGGCCGCTACGCTGTGGATCGTGCTACTCATTTCAGATTGTGAAAGCTGCCAGTGCCGAGGGTGTCATGATAGCGTGCGCTCCTTTCGCGGCGTGCCCAGACACGCCGGACGATGTCGAAGACAGGCGTGGACCGGCTGGAATGGGGGAGCCGATCCGCGTTGCCGCCGTGGCTCGTGCTGTCCAGGTGCCCATAACCATGTTGGCGTGAATGATCGAGTTCTCTGTTGTGGATTGGTCGGCCTGGGCACCGGGACTGACCACGAAATCGGATTGGCAGGCGTGGGCCCAAGCACCGACCCTGCCCGAAGGCGCCGACACGCCCGCGTTGCCGGAAGTGCCGGCCATGCAGCGCCGCCGCATCGAGCGCCTGGGCCGCATGGCCATCCAGGCCGCCTGCTGGTGTGAACAGCCTGACGATGCCGGCCAGGTGCCGCTGGTGTTCGCGTCCCGGCATGGCGACGTGGCCCGTTCGATGGAACTGCTGGACACCCTGCGCCAGGACGCCCCCATGTCGCCCACCGGCTTCGGCCTGTCGGTGCACAACGCGGTGGCCGCGCTGTATTCGATCGCGCGCGGCCAGCGCGGCAACTACCTGGCCCTGGCCGGCGGCCGTGGCACGGTGGAGGCCGCCTGCGTGGAGGCCTTCGGGCTGCTCGCCGATGGCGCCCCGGAAGTGCGCGTGATCGCCTATGAATCGCCGCTGCCGGCGGTCTACGCCGGGTTTGCCGACGAGCCCGACCCGTTCTTCGCGTGGTGCTGGCGGCTGGCCCGCGCCGATGCGCCGGGCACCCGGCTGTCGCTGGGCTGGGGCCGGGGCGGGCAGGACAGCCCGCTCGGCGCGTTGCCGCACAGCCTGGACGCGCTGCGCTTCCTGCTGTCCGGCGAACCGGCGCTGCAGTTCCAGGCCGATGGTCAGCAATGGTCCTGGCAGCGCCATGGCTGAGCGCTGGCCCGCCCGCCTCGACCACGCCTGGCGCGTGGTCGGTACCGGCTTCAGCTTCGCCGCCTTCGGGATCGGCGGGCTGCTGCTCGGCGGGCTGCTGTTTCCGCTGCTGTTGCTGGTCCGCCACACGGCCCGGCGGCGCACCCTGGCGCGCCGGCTGGTCCAGTTCAGTTTCGCCAGCCATGTCGCCCTGATGCGCTGGCTGGGGGTGATGACGTACGAGATCCGCGGCGCGGAACGCCTGCAGCGCAACGGTCTGCTGATCCTGGCCAACCATCCCACCCTGATCGACGTGGTGCTGCTGATCGCCCAGCTGCCCAACGCCGACTGCGTGGTGAAGCAGGCTGTCGCCTGCAACCCGTTCATGCGCGGCCCGGTCCGCGCGGCCGGCTATGTGGCCAATAGCGACGGCGCGGGCCTGATCGACGACTGCATCGCGGCCGTCCACGCCGGGGGCAATCTGGTGATCTTCCCCGAGGGCACCCGCACTGTCCCGGGACAGCCGCTGCGGCTGCAGCGCGGGGCCGCCAACATTGCCGTCCGGGGCCGGCTGGACATTACCCCGGTCAGGATCACCTGCACCCCGCCTACCCTGACCAAGGGCCAGAAATGGTATCGTGTGCCATCACGGCGTTTTCACGTTCAGCTGGAAGTCGGGGAAGATCTCCCGATCGCCCCGTTCCTGACCGGGGCCGACGACACGCCCAGGGGGGATGCCTTGGCGGCCCGGCGCGTGACAGATCACCTTGCCCACTACTTTGACTTCGCTGGAGAACCAAGCCGTGCAGGCACTTGAGCACGAGATCAAGGAATTGATCATTTCATCGCTTTCATTGGAAGACATCACTCCGGACGATATCGACGCCGCCGCACCCCTGTTCGTGGAGGGGCTGGGCCTGGATTCGATCGACGCGCTTGAACTTGGTTTGGCCCTGCAGAAAAAGTACGGTGTCAGCCTGTCCGCCGACTCGGAAGAGACCCGTCGCCATTTTTCCAGCGTGCGTGCCCTTGGCGAGTTTGTCGCCGCACGCCAGCAGTCTTAACGGCGTCTCAGGATTTGCCATGACCAAGAACGAACTTTTCGATCGCATCGTCAAGATCCTCAAGGACAGCTTTGAGATCGAACCGGTGCGCATCACGCCCCAGGCCCGCCTGTACGACGACCTGGACATCGACAGCATCGATGCCGTGGACCTGATCGTGCAGCTCAAGCCGCTGCTCGGCCGCAACCTGCAGCCGGAAGCCTTCAAGGCGGTCCGCACCGTGCAGGACATCGTCGATGTGGTGCATGGGCTGCTGCCCGGGCAAGCGGCCGCCTGACGGCAGCTGCTGAAGAACGACCATGGTCCGGGTACGCGTCGCGGCGTTTGCAGTGCTGTCGCTGGCGTACCCGCTGGTGGTGTACCTCTCGCTGGGTCGGTTCGAGCCGCGCTGGATGGCGCTGCTGCTGTTCGCCCTGGCCGCGCTGCGTGCGCTGACCACCCGCCAGCCGGTGTGGTGGGCCGCTGCGATCGGCGCCGGCCTGCTGGCCCTGCTGGCCACCGCGTTCAACCAGGCCCTGCCGCTGAAGCTGTACCCGGCGCTGGTGAATGCGGTGATGCTGGTGATCTTCGCCACCAGCCTGCGTTTCCCGCCCAGCGCGGTGGAGCGGCTGGCGCGCTTGACCGAGCCGGAACTGCCGCCGTTCGCCGTGGTCTATACCCGCCGTGTCACCCAGGTGTGGTGCGGCTTTTTTGTTCTCAACGGGGGCCTGGCCCTGTTCACGGCGTTCTGGGCCTCCAACCAGGTCTGGGCGCTCTACAACGGATTGTTGGCGTACGTGATGATGGGTGTCCTGTTTGGCGGTGAATGGCTGGTGCGGCGGCGGGTGAAGGCGGCACACGCGCATGGGTGAGTGGATCGCGCTGGACCGGTTGGCGCAGCTGCCCCGCGCCGAACGCATCGTCGGCATCGATGCCATGGGCAGCGCCGTGGCGCACCCGCAGTTCCGCACCCGGGTCATCGGCTGGCAGCAGGCGTTCGCCGCCGCGCCCGGCCGCGACTGGGCGCTCTATTTCGACGACACCCTGGACTTCGCCGCCGCGATGTTCGGCGCCTGGCATGCCGGCAAGCGGGTATTCCTGGGCGGCGACAACCTGCCGGCCACCCTGGAAGGGCTGGCCCCGCGCGTGGCCGGCTTCGCCGGTGACGTGCCGGCGCATTTCGCGCCGCTGCAGCCGCTCGATCTGGCCGAACCGCAGGGCGAACTGGCCCCGCTGGACGAAGACGCGCTGGAACTGGTGGTGTTCACCTCCGGCAGCACCGGCGCACCCAGCGCGATCAGCAAGCGCATGCGCCAGCTGACCCGCGAGGTGGATGCGCTGCAGGCCGCCTTCGGTGACCAGCTCGATGGCGCGCAGGTGCACGGCACCGTGTCGCACCAGCACATCTATGGCCTGCTGTTCCGCGTGCTGTGGCCGCTGGCCGCGGGCCGCGCGATCCAGCCGCGCCGTTTCTTCCATGAAGACCTGGTCAGCGCGCTGGCACGGCAGCCGTCGGTGCTGGTGGCCACTCCGGCCCACCTCAAGCGCCTGCCCGAACAGCTGGACTGGTCGTCGTTGAACGGCCGGCTGCGCGCGGTGTTTTCCTCCGGTGGCCCGCTGCCCAGCGAGGCTGCGCTGCAGGCGCGCACGCTGCTGGGCGTGGCGCCCACCGAAGTGTTCGGCAGCAGCGAAACCGGCGGTATCGCCTGGCGCCGCTGGAGCGCGGAACAACCGCAGTGGCACCCGCTGCCGGGCGTGTCCTGGCGGATCGAGGACGGCTGCCTGGCGGTGTCCTCGCCGCACCTGGCCGACGACGCCTGGTGGCAGACCCAGGACCGCGTGGAAGCCGATGCGGGGCGCAGCTTCCGCCTGCTCGGGCGCGCCGACCGCATCGTCAAGATCGAAGAACGCCGGGTCTCGCTCGACGCGCTGGAACAGCAGCTGCGCGCCCACCCGCAGGTGCAGGACGTGCGCGTGCTGGTGCTGCCGGGTGCGCGCGAACAGCTCGCCGCCGTGGTGGTTCCGCACAGTGGCGGCGTGGCGCAGTGGACCGATGCGCAGCGGCGCCAGCTGTCGCAGGTGCTGGGCGCACACCTGGCCCACAGCCATGATGCGGTGACCCGCCCGCGGCGCTGGCGCTTCATCGATGAGCTGCCGTACAACGCGCAGGGCAAGATCACCGCTGCCGCGCTGGAAGCGCTGTTCCGGCCGCTGCTGCCGGCGGCCCAGTGGCAGCAGCGCGACGCGGATGCCGCCGTGCTGGTGCTGCCGTTGGAGCCGGACCTGGTGGCCTTCGACGGCCACTTCCCGCAGGCGAAGATCCTGCCCGGCGTGGTGCAGCTGGACTGGGCGATCCATTACGCGCGCGAAGCCTTCACCATGCCGCCGCGCTTCGAGCGGATGGACGCGCTGAAGTTCCAGCACGTGGCGCGGCCGGGCGACCGGCTGCAGCTGACGCTGGGCTGGGATGCGCTCAAATCGGTGCTGAGCTTCCGTTACGTCTCCGACCACGGCGTGCATGCCAGCGGCCGGGTGGTGTTCGGCGATGCGTGAGCCGCTGGTGGTGATTCCGGTCTACGACCACGAACACGCCATCGGCGCGGTGGTGCAGGGCGTGCGCGCCAGTGGGCTGCCGTGCCTGCTGGTGGACGACGGCTCGCACCCGGCCTGCGCGCAGGTGCTGCAGGCGTTGGCGCAGGCCCACCCTGACCAGGTCACGCTGCTGCGCCTTGAGTTGAACCAGGGCAAGGGCGGCGCGATGCTGGCCGGCTTCGCCGAAGCGGCGCGGCGTGGGCATACCCACGTGCTGCAGATCGATGCCGACGGCCAGCACGACCCGGCCGACATTCCGCGCTTCGTGGCCCTGGCCACGCAGCACCCGCAGGCCGTGATCTGCGGCATTCCGGCCTACGACGACAGCGTGCCCAAGGCACGCCTGTACGGTCGCTATGCGACTCATATCTGGGTTTGGATCAACACACTGTCGCTGCAGATCCGCGATTCGATGTGCGGCTTCCGGCTGTATCCGCTCGCCCCGGTCACCCGCCTGGTCGGAGAGGAAACCATCGGCCGGCGCATGGATTTCGACAGCGAGATCCTGGTGCGGCTGTTCTGGCGTGGCGTGCGGGTGATCAGCATTTCCACCCGGGTCACCTATCCCAGCGATGGCGTGTCGCACTTCGATGTGTGGCGCGACAACGTGCGCATCAGCCGCATGCATACCCGCCTGTTCTTCGGCATGCTGCGGCGCGCACCGCGCCTGCTGTGGCGCCGCGTCGCAGGAACCGCGGCGGCATGAACGCACCGGCACCAGCCAACACCCCGCACTGGGCCGACCTGGGCGAAAGCACCTCGGCCGCCGGGGTGCTGTTCCTGTGCTGGGTGCACCGCTGGTTCGGGCGCTGGCCGTTCCGCCTGTGCGTGTACCCGGTGGTGCTGTGCCATTGGCTGGGCAACGGCGTGGCGCGCCGTGCCTCGCTGCAGTACCTGCAGCGCCTGCAGGCGCACACCGGGGTGCTCGGCGGCACGCCGGGGCGCTGGACCAGCCTGAAACACTTCGCGCTGTTCGCCGACACGCTGCTGGACAAGCTGCTCGGCCTGGGCGGGCGTTACCCGCCCGAGCGCATCCACCTGCAGCGCGACCTGATGCTGGAAAAGATCGCGCGCCGCGAAGGCGGGCTGATCCTCACCGCGCACATCGGCTGCCTGGAACTGTGCCAGGTGCTGGCCGAGCAGGTGCCCGGCTTCCACATCACCGTGCTGGTGCACACCGCGCACGCGCAGCGCTTCAACCGGCTGATGCAGCGGCTGGATCCGCTGGCCTCGGTGGAACTGATGCAGGTCACCGACATGGGCCCGGCCACCGCCGTGGAACTGCAGCGCCGCGTGCAGGCCGGCGGTTTCGTGGCCATCGTCGGCGACCGCGTGCCGCTGCGCGGCGGGCGCACCGTGCCGGCCCCGTTCCTGGGCCACACCGCGCAGTTCCCGATCGGTGCCTATGTCCTCGCGTCGGCGCTGGCCTGCCCGGTGTACACCATGGCCTGCCTGCACGAAGGCAACGGCTACCGCGTGCGCTTCGAGCACTTCAGCGACCGCATCATCCTGCCGCGCGGCTCGCGCGACGCCGCGCTGACCGCGCAGGCCGAACATTTCGCCCGGTGGCTGGAACTCCAGGTCACCGAAGCCCCCTTGGACTGGTTCAACTTCTTCCCCTTCTGGGATCAGGCATCTCATGGCACGTAATGCAGGCTCCACCCCGGCCCGGACCCTCCGCTTCGGCGATGCGCCGCTGACCATCGAAGACGTGGTCGCGCTGTCGCAGCGCCAGGCCGACGCCATGGTCAGTGACGACCCGGCGTTCACCGCGCGCATCCAGCGCGGCGCCGATTTCCTCGACCGCCTGCTGCGCGAAGACGGGGTGATCTACGGCGTGACCACCGGCTACGGCGATTCGTGCACGGTCAACATTCCGCCGGCGCTGGTGGCCGAACTGCCGCACCACCTGTTCACCTACCACGGCTGTGGCCTGGGCCGCTTCCTGGACGCGCAGGAGACCCGCGCGGTGATCGCCGCGCGCCTGGCCTCGCTGGTGCGTGGCATGTCCGGCGTGAGCCATCCGCTGCTGCAGGGCCTGGCCACGCTGCTGCGCCACGACGTGCTGCCGTTGATTCCAGCCGAAGGTTCGGTCGGCGCCAGTGGCGACCTCACTCCGCTGTCCTACGTGGCCGCCGTGCTGTGTGGCGAACGCGAAGTGATGTACCAGGGCGCACGCCGCCCGGCCGCCGACGTGCTGGCCGAGATCGGCATGGCGCCGCTGCGGCTGCGGCCCAAGGAAGGCCTGGCGATCATGAACGGCACCGCGGTGATGACCGCACTGGCCTGCCTGGCCTACGACCGCGCGGATTACCTGACCAAGCTGGCCACCCGCCTGACCGCCTTCAACGTGCTGGCCAGCGACGGCAACGCGCACCACTTCGATGAAATGCTGTTCGCTGCCAAGCCGCACCCGGGCCAGATGCAGATCGCCGCGCGCCTGCGCGACGACCTGCACAGCGACCGCCCGCCGCGCAATGAACAGCGCCTGCAGGACCGCTACTCGCTGCGCTGCGCCCCGCACGTGATCGGCGTGGTCCAGGACGCGCTGCCGTTCCTGCGCCAGTTCATCGAAACCGAACTCAACAGCGCCAACGACAACCCGCTGATCGACGCCGATGGCGAGCGCATCCTGCACGGCGGCCATTTCTATGGCGGCCACATCGCGTTCGCCATGGATGCGCTGAAGAACACCATCGCAAACCTGGCCGACCTGCTCGACCGCCAGCTGGCGCTGGTGGTGGATGCGCGCTTCAACCACGGCCTGCCGGCCAACCTGTCGGCCTCCACCGGTGAGCGTGCGGCGATCAACCACGGCCTGAAGGCGCTGCAGATCAGCGTGTCGGCGTGGACCGCCGAAGCGCTCAAGCAGACCATGCCGGCCTCGGTGTTCTCGCGTTCCACCGAATGCCACAACCAGGACAAGGTCAGCATGGGCACCATCGCCGCGCGCGACTGCCTGCGCGTGATCGAGCTGACCGAACAGGTGGTGGCCGGCATGCTGATCGCCGCGCGCCAGGGCGTGGCCCTGCGCGAGCGGGTCGGCATGAACGCCACCCTGCACGGCGACCTGGCCGCGATGTACCAGGACCTGTGCGACCGCATCGCGCTGGTGGAAGAAGACCGCGCCCTGGACGGCGAGCTGCGCAGCCTGCTCGACGATATCCGTGGCCAGCGCTGGAGCCTGTATGACCGCCCCTGACCTGAGCTTCGAAGTCGCGCTGTCGCCGACCTTCCACGAATGCGACCCCATGCACGTGGTGTGGCACGGCAACTACTTCAAGTACTTCGAAGTCGCCCGCTGCGCGCTGCTGCAGCGCTACGACTACGACTACCCGCAGATGCGCGATTCCGGCTATATCTGGCCGGTGGTCGACGCGCGGGTGAAGTACATCCGCCCGCTGCTGTACGGCCAGGCGCTGCGCGTGCGCGCCAGCATCACCGAGTGGGAGAACCGCCTGAAGATCGCCTACGAGATCCTCGACGCCGACAGCGGCCAGGTGCTCACCCGCGCCCACACCATCCAGGTCGCGGTCGACGCGGCCACCAACGAAATGCTGTACCTGTGCCCGTCGGTGCTCTGGGAACGGCTGGGAGTACAGGCACCATGACCCGTTTCCTGCGCACGCTGGGCGTGCTGGTGCTGCTGGCCGTGGCCAGCCCCGTGCTCGCTGCGCCCGCTGCCGACGTGGACCTGGTCAAGCAGCGCGTGGCCAAGGTCAACGTGCTGCGTGGCGAGTTCAGCCAGGACAAGCAGGTGGCCGGTTTCAAGAACCCGCTGCGCTCGCAGGGCCGCTTCGTGCTGGCCCAGGACCGGGGCGTGATCTGGACCACGCTCAAGCCGTTCCCCTCCGAAGTGGTGGTCACCCGCGACCGCATCCTCAGCCGCCAGCGCGACGGCAGCAGCCGGGTCGAACTGGATGGACGCCAGCAGCCGGCGATGCGCTCGGTCAACGCGATCATGTTCGCGCTGATGAGCGGCGATGCGCAGGCGCTGTCGGCGCAGTTCACGGTGAAGGTCGATGCGCTGCCCGACAACGGCTGGCGCATGCACCTCACCCCGCGCTCGCCGATGCTGGCCAAGGTGTTCAGCGCGCTTGAACTGAGCGGCGACCGTTACGTGCGCGAGGTGCAGATCACCGAGGCGAACCAGGATGTCACCCGCATCCACTTCGCCGCCCTGAGCGAAACCCCGGCGCAGCTGAGCGCCGACGAGGGCCGCCGGTTTGAATGAGTCGTTGAATTCGGCCTGGCGCGAGAACGGCCGGCTGCAGCGCGCATGGCGCTGGCTGGCGGTGGCCTGGCTGCTGGTGCTGGTCGGGCTGGGCGTGCAGCAGTGGCAGCTGTGGTCGAAGGAATCGCGGATCGACACCGACATCCTGGCGCTGCTGCCGCAGGATGCGCACGACCGGCTGCTGTCCGATGTGACCCGGCGCATCGCCGATGCTAACTCCCGGCAGATCGTAGTGCTGCTCGGCAGCGCTGACGGCGCGGCCACCAAGTCGGCCGAACAGGCCTTCCGCCAGAGCCTGCGTGACGATGCGCAGGGCAAGGCGCTGTTGCAGGAAAGCGGCTCCATCGAAGGCTGGTTCGACCAGGCACGCGCGTTCTACGCGCCGTACCGCGACCGCCTGCTGACCGACCCGCAGCGCCAGCGCCTGCAGGACGAGTCCGCTGAAAGCCTGTCCGAATCTGCGTTGGCCGCGTTGTACGGCCCGATGGGCGCACCGCGCCTGACCGAATGGCGGCAGGACCCGCTGTCGCTGTGGCCGCAGTGGTGGCAGGAGCGGGCAGCCGCTTCCGGCCTGCGCATGGGCGACGACGGCCTGCTGGAAGCCGACGGCAAGCACTGGTCGGTGATCCAGTATGAAACGCTGGGTTCGGCGTTCCAGCTTGATGGCGAACGCCATATCGACCTGCTGCTCGACGCTGCCACTGCGGCCGCCGCCAAGCACGCGCCCGGCCTGGAAGTACTGCGCGCCGGCGTGCCGTTGCACGCCGAAGCCGCTGCGGTGCAGGCCAACTGGGAAATCAACACCATCGGCTGGGGCTCGCTCGCAGCGGTGCTGCTGCTGGTGTGGCTGGCGTTCCGTTCGCTGCGGCCGATCCTGCTGGTGGCCGCCTCGCTGCTGATCGGCTGCGGCGTGGCGCTGGCGGTGACCGTGCTGGTGTTCGGCAAGGTGCACGTGCTGACCTTGGTGTTCGGCGCCTCGCTGGTCGGCGTGGCCGAGGATTACGGCATCCACTGGTTCGCCTCGCGCCAGGCCGAGCCGGCCGACCGCCGCTGGAAACTGCTGCGGCACCTGCTGCCCGGCCTCTGGCTGGCCTTAGTGACCAGCGCGCTGGCCTACCTCGCGCTGGGCCTGGCCCCGTTTCCCGGCCTGCGCCAGATGGCGCTGTTCTCCGTGGTGGGCCTGGCCGGTGCGTTCCTGACCGTGATCTTCTGGTTCCCGTGGCTGGATGGCGGCGAAATCCGTAGCACCCGCTTCGCGCGCTGGCTGGGTGCCACGCTGGAGCGCTGGCCGCGCCTGCACGGGCGCCGCCCGGTCGGCCTGTTCCTGGGCGCGGTGGTGCTGCTGTCGGGCCTGGGCATGCTGCGCCTGACCGCCGACGACAACCTGCGCAGCCTGCAGTCCTCGCCGATGTCGCTGATCAACCAGCAGATCCGCATCAGCCAGATGCTGGGCATGCCCAGCCCGGCGCAGTTCTACCTGGTGCAGGGCGACAACGCCGAACAGGTGCTGGAACGCGAGGAGGCGCTGATCGAGCGCCTGCGCGTGCTGTCGGCCAACAAGCAGATCGGCGGCTATCGTGCGATCAGCGAGTGGCTGCCGTCGGTACAGCGCCAGCACGCCGATGCCGCGCTGACCGCGCGGGTCGAGCCGCAAGTGCTGGCCGCCGTCGGCGAAACGGTTGGCGAAACCCTGCAGCGCCCGGACTACGCAGCGCAGGACCTGCAGGCCGAGGCGTTCCTGGCGTCGCCCGCCGCCATGCCATTCCGCCACCTGTGGCTGGGCGAAGTGGGCAAGGGCATGGCCTCGGTGGTGATGGTCGATGACCTCTCCCGCGCCGATGCGCTGGCCCTGCTCGAAGCGCAGGCCAAGGGCATCGACGGCGTGCGCTGGGTCGACCGCACCGCCGATTTCTCCGCGCTGCTCAAGCACTACCGCAAGCTCATGAGCGCGCTGTTGCTGGTGGGCATCGTGCTGGTGTTCGCGGTGCTGTACTGGCGCTACCGCGCGCAGGCGTGGCGCGTGTTCGCTCCCACGTTGGCCGCCGGTGCGCTCACCCTGGGCCTGCTCGGCCTGTTCGGGCAGCCGCTGCAGCTGTTCAATGTATTGGCGCTGATGCTGCTGCTCGGCATGGGCATCGATTACGGCATCTTCCTGATCGAACACCGGGGCGATGCCAGCGCCTGGCTGGCGGTGTGCGTGGGCGCGGCCAGTACCTGGCTGTCGTTCGGCCTGCTGGGCCTGTCGGCCACGCCGGCGCTGCGCGCGTTCGGCCTCACCCTGCTGTTCGGCATCGGCCTGGTGTGGTTGATCTCGCCGCTGTTCCGCCCGCCACCGCACGACGCACCGCACTGAGCGACCGCGCCGGATTCCCTCACACTTCTTGATCAAGGATGCATCGATGACCGCAGCACTGGAAACAACCGAAATCCTGGTGATCGGCGCAGGCCCCGCCGGTTCCGTGGCCGCCGCCATGCTGCGCCAGCAGGGCCGCCAGGTGCTGATGTTGGAGCGCCAGCAGTTCCCGCGCTTCTCCATCGGTGAGAGCCTGCTGCCGCAGAGCATGGAATACATCGAAGCGGCTGGCCTGCTGCAGGACGTGGTGGAAGCCGGTTTCCAGTACAAGAACGGCGCGGCCTTCGTGCGCGGCGAGCGCACCACCGAGTTCGACTTCCGCGACAAGTTCTCGCCGGGCTGGGGCACCACCTACCAGGTGCAGCGCGCCAACTTCGACGACGTGCTGGCGCGCGGTGCCGAGCGCATGGGCACCACCCTGCGTTTCGGCGATGAAGTGCTGTCGGTGGAGCCGGGCAGCCCGGCCCGCGTGCAGGTGCGCCGCCCGGATGGCAGCGAGTACACCATCGAAGCCGGTTTCATCCTCGATGCCAGCGGTTTCGCACGCCTGCTGCCGCGCCTGCTCAACCTGGAATCGCCGTCGAACTTCCCGGTGCGTGGCGCGATCTTCTGCCACGTGCGCGACCACATTCCGGCCGACGCCGGCTTCGACCGCAACAAGATCCTGATCACCACCCATCCCGAACACGTGGACGTGTGGTACTGGACCATCCCGTTCTCCAACGGCTGCTGTTCGCTCGGCGTGGTGGCCGAGCCGAGTTTCTTCGAGAAATACGAAGGCACCGACCTGGAGAAGCTGCAGGCCATCGTCGGCGAAGACCCGAACCTGACCCGCCTGCTGAAGAACGCCGAATGGGCGGTGCTGCCGGTGCGCACCATCACCGGCTACTCGGCCAACGTCAGCTCGCTGTGGGGCGAAGGCTACGCGCTGCTGGGCAATGCCGGCGAGTTCCTGGACCCGGTGTTCTCCTCCGGCGTGACCATCGCCTTCAAGTCCGCGCAGCTGGCCAGCGACTGCCTGGCGCGCCGGCATGCCGGTGAGCAGGTGGACTGGGAGCGCGAGTTCGCCATTCCGCTGCGCGCCGGGGTGAAGACCTTCCGCCGCTTCGTCGAAGCCTGGTACGCCGGTGGCTTCCAGAAGATCATCTACCACCCCGACCCGCAGCCGGACGTGCGCCGCATGATCTCCTCGATCCTGGCCGGGTATGCGTGGGACACCAACAACCCGTACGTGGCCGATGACAGCGGCCGCCGCCTGCGGGTGCTGGAGGAACTGTGCACCGGCTGATCCTGACGTTGCTGTTGAGCGTGCTGCTGGCCGCCTGCGCCAGCACCCGCATGCCCGCTCCCCTGGTGCAGCTGCCGACCCTGCAGCTGGCGCCGTCGGCGCTGGCAGAACCGCTGCAGCTGCAGCAGCGCCTGCAGTTCCGCTTCGGCAGCCACGAGCGCGAGCTGGATGCGCTGCTCGAGGCCGATGGCGAGCAGGTGCGGCTGGCGGTGCAGGCCATGGGCCAGACCGGCGTGCGCATGCTATGGGACGGGCACACCCTGGAACAGACCCGCGCCCCGTGGCTGCCGCCGCAGGTACGTGGCGAACGCGTGCTGGATGACCTTCAGTTCGCGCTGTGGCCGGCCGATGCCATCCGGGCGAAGCTGCCGGCGGGCTGGACCCTGGTCGAGGCCGACGGTGGCCGCCGCCTGGAGCAGGGTGGGAAGGCGTGGCTGGTACTGGAACCGCTCGACGGCGGCCGCCTGCGCCTGCGCAACCTGGCCGAAGGCTATGAACTGGTGATTGAATCGTTGGACATGGGACAGGCACGACAGTGAGCAGTACCGCGGTATATCTGAATGAGCTGGGCGTGACCTGCGCACTGGGCAGCGGGCGCGCGCAGGTGCGCGAGGGGCTGTTTGCCGACCAGCCCGGCGGCCTGTGCGACAACGACACCCTGGTCGCCGGGCGTACCCTGGCGCTGGGCGAAGTGAGCGGGCCGCTGCCGGACCTCTCGGCGTTGCCGGTGGCGCTGCGCGGACGCAACAACGCGCTGCTGGAATCGGCACTGCTGCAGATCCGCCCGGCGGTGGAGGCGGCGATCGCGCGTTTCGGCGCGGAGCGCGTCGCGGTGATCATCGGCACCAGCACCTCCGGCATCGGCGAATCCGAAGGCGCGCTGCGCCTGCAGGCCGACGAAGGCCACTGGCCGGAAGACTTCCACTATGCACAGCAGGAAATGGGCACCTCGGCGCGCTTCGTGCGCGAGCGGATCGGCAGCGAAGGCCCCGCCTGGACCATTTCCACCGCCTGCTCGTCCAGCGCCAAGGCGCTGATGTCCGCCGCGCGCCTGCTGCGTTCGGGCGTGGTCGACGCAGTGGTGGCCGGTGGCGCCGATTCGCTGTGCCGCTTCACCGTGGCCGGGTTCTGCGCGCTCGAATCGGTGTCGTCCGCGCGCTGCAACCCGTTCTCGCGCTACCGCAACGGCATCAACATCGGCGAGGGCGCCGCGCTGTTCCTGATGACCCGCGAGCCGGGCCCGGTGCGCCTGTCCGGCTGGGGTGAATCCTCCGACGCGCACCACATGTCCGCGCCGGACCCGCAGGCGCGTGGCGCCATCGATGCCATGCAGCAGGCGCTGGACCGCGCCGGCCTGGCCCCCGACCAGATTGATTACGTGAACCTGCACGGCACCGCCACCGGCCATAACGACGCCATGGAAAGCCTGGCCGTGGCCAGCGTGCTGGGCACGCAGGTGCCGGCCAGTTCGACCAAGCCGCTCACCGGCCACACCCTGGGCGCCTCGGGCGCGATCGAAGCGGCGCTGTGCTGGATGACCCTGGCCGACAACCCGGACCAGCGCCTGCCCACCCACTGGTGGGACGGGCAGGCCGACGACGCGCTGCCGGCGCTGGCGCTGGTGGCGCCCGGTGCGCACGCGGCGCAGCCGCTGCAGCACGTGCTCAGCCATTCGTTCGCCTTCGGCGGCAGCAATGCTGTGCTGGCGCTGGCGCGGGGATGAGCATGCAGCTGCCGACCGATATTGAAAGCGTGCTGCCGCATCGCGACAGCCTGCGGCTGATCGACCGGGTGGTCGACTGGCAGCCCGAGTCCATCGTGGTCGAAGTGGATGTCCCCGGCCACGGCCTGTTCACCGGCCCCGACGGCGTGCCCGCCTGGGTCGGCGTGGAGTACATGGCACAGGCGATTGCGGCCTGGGCCGGCTGCCGCGCACGCGCCGAGGGACGCGAGCCGTCGATCGGGTTCCTGCTCGGCACCCGCCGCTATACCGCCCACCAGCCGGCCTTCACGCCGGGCAGCTGCCTGCGGGTGGAGGCACACTGCGAGCTGATGGGCGAAAATGGGCTGGGCATGTTTGCCTGCCGGATCCTGGCAGGCGATGTTGAATTGGCGGTCGCCAACGTATCGGTGTTCGAACCACGCGATGCGATGGCTTATCTGGAGAGTGGAGAAGCATGACAGGGAATCTGACCGTGCTGGTGACCGGCGCCAGCCGGGGCATCGGCCGCGCCGTGGCGCTGCGGATCGCGCGCGATGGCTTCGACGTGGTGGTGCATTGCCGCAGCCGGATCGAGGAAGCGCAGGCGGTGGTCGCCGACATCCAGGCACTGGGCCGCCAGGCCCGGGTGCTGATGTTCGACGTGTCCGACCGCGAGGCCGCGCGCACCGCGCTGGAGGCGGATGTCGAGGCGCATGGCGCCTATTACGGCGTGGTCTGCAACGCCGGCATCGCCCGTGATGGCGCCTTCCCGGCCATGCCGGCCGAGGATTGGGACGCGGTGGTACACACCAACCTGGACAGCTTCTACAACGTGCTGCACCCGCTGGTGATGCCGATGGTGCGGCGGCGCAAGCCGGGCCGCATCGTCACCCTGTCGTCGGTATCGGGGCTGGTCGGCAACCGCGGGCAGACCAACTACAGCGCGGCCAAGGCCGGCATCATCGGCGCCACCAAGGCGCTGGCGCTGGAACTGGCCAGCCGTGCGATCACCGTCAACTGCGTGGCTCCGGGCCTGATCGAGACCGAGATGGTCAACGAAGAAGTGCTCGAGCACGCCCTGAAACTCATTCCCGCCGGGCGCATGGGCCAGCCGGACGAAGTCGCGCACGCGGTCTCGTTCCTGCTGTCCGAATCGGCCGGCTACATCACCCGCCAGGTGATCTCGGTCAACGGAGGCATGGTCTGATGAGCCGACCCGATCGTCGCGTGGTGGTGACCGGTGCTGCCGCCATCAGCCCGCTGGGGCATGACTGGCCGAGCATCCGCGCGCGCCTGCATGCGCAGGAAAACGCGGTGCGCTACATCCCCGGCTGGGAGGTCTTCGACGGCCTCAACACGCGCCTGGCCGCACCGGCCGAAGACTACGAGCTGCCGTCCAACTACAACCGCAAGACCACCCGCAGCATGGGCAAGGTGGCGGTGATGTCGGTGCGCGCCACCGAACTGGCGCTGGAAGCGGCCGGCCTGCTCGGCCACCCGGTGCTGCGCAGCGGCCTGGCCGGCGTGGCCTACGGCTCGTCGTCGGGCAGCCACGAGGCCACCGCCGAATTCGGCCGCATGCTCCACGAGCACACCACCGAAGGCATCAGCGCCACCACCTACCTGAAGATGATGAGCCACACCTCGCCGGTGAACATCGGCGTGTTCTTCGGCTTGTCCGGCCGGGTCTACACCACCTCCAGCGCCTGCACCTCGGGCAGCCAGGGCGTGGGGTCGGGCTACGAAGCCATCCGCAGCGGCAAGCAGACGGTGATGGTCACCGGCGGTGCGGAACAGCTAGACGCCACGGCGGCGGCGGTGTTCGACACCCTGTTCGCCACCAGCGTGCGCAACGACGCACCCAAGACCACGCCCAGCCCGTTCGACGCCCACCGCGACGGCCTGGTGCTGGGCGAGGGCGCCGGCACCCTGATCCTGGAAGAGCTCGAACACGCGCAGGCGCGCGGCGCCACCATCCTGGCCGAAGTGGTCGGCTACGGCACCAACAGCGACGGCCAGCACGTCACCCAGCCCACCGCCGACACCATGGCCCAGGCCATGCGCCTGGCGCTGGAAGACGCCGGGCTGGAACCGCAGCAGATCGGCTACGTCAACGCGCACGGCACCGCCACCGAACACGGCGACATCGCTGAAACCCAGGCCACCGCCCAGGTGTTCGGCCCGGGCATGCCGATCAGCTCGCTGAAAAGCTACGTCGGCCACATGCTCGGCGCCTGCGGTGCGTTCGAAGCCTGGGTGACCATCGAAATGATGCGCGAAGGCTGGTTCGCCCCGACCCTGAACCTGCACGAGGTCGACCCACGCTGCGGCGCGCTCGACTTCATCCGCGGCGAAGGCCGGCAGATGCAGCCCGAGTACGTGATGAGCAACAACTTCGCCTTCGGCGGCATCAACACCTCGTTGATCTTCCGCCGCTGGCAGGACTGACTTTCCCCCGAGCAACACCCGCCTTACCAACAAGGAGATGTTTGAATGCGTCGTTTTGCCCTGATTGCCGCCACCGCCCTGCTCGCCGTTGCCAGCACCGCCAACGCCCGTGAAACCCGGGTCGAGCTGCCGCTGCATGAGCTGATCAATTCCCCGGAAGCCAAGGCCGCCGGTATCGACGGCAGCGTCCGCTTCTTCCTCGCCGGCGAAAAGGTCAACGTCCAGCAGCGCCTTGGCGAAGACGTGACCAACAAGAAGACCAACGCCGCCAACAAGAGCGATGCCGTGGCCTGCAACTGGGTCGCCCTGTCGGCGCTGAAGGCGCTGCAGGACGGCGCCAAGTCGCGCGGCGCCAACGCCGTGGTCGACGTGGTCAGCTACTACAAGAAGAACGAATTCAAGAGCACCACCAACTTCGAATGCTACGCGGGCGCCATCCTGGCCGGCGTCGCCCTGAAGGGCACCTACGCAAAGGTGAAGTGACGCTTCGCGGCACTTCACGGGGGGCGGTCGCCGTGCACTCCACGGTGGCCGCTCTAGCTGAACACCGCCGCGACATTGATGAACCTGAATCTGCCGCGCGCCAGTAAACCGACACCTTGGCGCCTGCCCGGCTTTCGTAGTTGCCTGCTTTACTCCACAATCGGCGTATCTATTCCCAGGGCCAAGCCCCGCGGGCAATGCAAGCCTACGTCTACAAAAGCCAACGCAAGCAGGACACTTACGTCTACCTCGCCGCCCGCGACGCCTTCGATGCCATCCCCGATGCGCTGAAGGCCACGCTGGCGCCGTTCGCATTCGTGCTGGAAGTCGCCCTGACCCCCGACCGTCGCCTCGCCTTGGCTGACGCCGATCAAGTGCGCGCCAACCTCAAAGAGCGCGGCTTCCACCTGCAGATGCCACCGCCGCCGGTCGCGCCCGTGAAGGTGCCGCGCCGCGATGACTGACATTCCGCGCACCCGCGCTGCCGCCATCGCCTTCGCCACGGGCGGCCTGCTGTCGCTGGCCGCGGTGCTGGGCGGGGTGCCGGCTGCGCTGGGTGCCGCACTGGCGCAGCCGGCGTTCGCGCTGGGGGTGTCGTGGTGGCGGCGCAGCCGTGCCGTGCCGGCGATGCCCCAACTGGGCCGCCAGGACCTGCCCGCGCTGCTCGCGCTGTGGTCGGTGGGCCCGGCATTGCTGGCCCTGCTCGTGGCCTGGCCGCTGGCCGCGCTGCACGACAGCGGCAGCCTGGCCGCCGTGCTTGGCCTGAGCGTGGCGGTGAGTGCCGCGCTGCTCGGTGTCTGGCGCACGTGGCCACTGTGGAATGAAATCGAACGCAGCGACGGCAGCCTGGCGCGCCACTGGCGCACCCTGGCCGGTCGCGATCTCAGCGCCTGGCGCGGGCTGGTCGTGGCCGCGCTGGTGGTGGCCATCTGCGCGCTGGTGGTGGTGCCGGCGTGGCCAGGGCTGGTGCCCGACGGCATGCGCTGGACCTTCGCGCTGGCGGTGCTGATCGGTTCGCCGCTGGCCCACCTGGCCCTGCAGCGCATCGCGCCGGCCGACCTGCTGGGCAGCCGCAGCGTGACGGACCTGGGCCGCGATCCGTTCGCCGCCGCCGCGCAGCCCGACGATCCGACCCAACCGCTGGAACCACTAGCCCAGCACGAACGCCTGCCGGCGCTGTACGAAGCCGCGCGCAGCGGCCGGGTCGACCGCGCCCTGCAGCTGCTGGCCGCCGGGGCAGACCCGCAGGGCCTGCCCGACCCGTCCTGGCGCGACCAGCGCAGCCTGGTGGTGCTGGCCGCCGTGCTGCCCGACCTGCGCCTGCTGCGCGAGCTGATCGCGCGTGGCGTAGGCGTCAACACCCCGCACAAGGGCATGACCCCGCTGCTGGCCGCCACCCGCGACAGCTGGCACGGCCGCCCGGAAGCGGTGATGACCCTGCTGGCCAACGGCGCCGATTCGCGCGCGGTCGACAGCGACGGCAACACCCCGCTGCACCACGCTGCGCGCAGCTCCGACCCCGGCGTGGCCGCATTGCTGCGCGATGCCGCGGCTGAAGTGGATGCGCTGAACAATGACGGCTGGTCGCCGCTGGCGGTGGCCTGCCAGGTCGGCAACTGGCGGCTGGCGCGGTTCCTGCTCGAGCGCGGCGCGCGTACCGAACCGGCCGAAGGCACCCCGGTGCTGCTGGCTGCAGCCGGCACCGAAGAAGACGATCCGGCCGGCGTGCAGCTGCTGCTCAAGCACAAGGCACGCGCCGATGCGCGCGACCGCCAGCGCCGCAGCGCCCTGCATGAAGCGGCCTTGGCCGGCCACGTGGACATCATCGATGTGCTGCTGGCCGCCGGCGCCAACCTCGAATCGCGCGATGCGCTATCGCGCACGCCGTGGCTGGAAGCCGCGCGCGGCGGCCGTGCCGGCGTGGTCGAACACCTGCTGCCGCACAAGCCCGACCTGCATGCGGTCGACGTGGAAGGCCGCAATGCAGTGCTGCTGGCCTGCATGGCCGACAACGTCTCGCCGTTGCTGGTCCGCCGCCTGCTGGACCTGGGCATTGCCGCCGACGTGCCGGATCCGCAGGGCCGCCGCGCGGTGGATATCGCGGCCGCCGCCGGGCGCTGGGCGATCGTCTCGCTGCTGGACCGCAGCTATCCGCTGCCCACCGCGGTGAGCGATGGCCTGGCCAGCGCCGGCGATGACGACAGCGGCCAGGGCAGCCCGGCACTGCCGGACCGCCCGCCGCTGGACCTTCTGCGCGAAGCGCTGGGCTTCGGCAACGTGGATGGCATGGCCTCGCTGGCCCGCCTGTGCAGCCCGGACGAACTGGGTGGCCTGCTGCACGATGGCGAACTGGCGCTGGACCCGCACGCAGTGGACTGGCTGCTGGCGCATGGCGCCGCGCCGGAAGTCCTGGATGCCTGCGGCGATACCCCGATGTTCGCGCTGCTGGCGCGCGGCATCGATGCGGTGCCCGCGCTGCAGGTGCTGCTGCGCCGGGGCGTATCGCCGACCGGCGTCGGTGGCCTGGCGCGCCTGCTCAGCGCCTGCGCCCAGCACGACCAGGCCGCGCGCGGGCTGGAACAGCTTGCACTGGAACTGCTGGAGCGCGGTGCCGATCCCTTCGCGCCATCGCCGGCCGGGGATCCGCCGCTGTCGCTGGCCGTGCGACTGGGCTGGCTGCGCCTGCAGCAGGCCCTGCTCACCCTCGGCGTGGACCGCGAAGCGCGCGACAGCCACGGCATGACCGCGCTGCACCTGGCTACCGCGCTGGCCCGCGAAGGCTCGCTGAAGCTGCTCGTGCAGCAGGGCGCCTCGCCCGAAGCCCGCGCTGCCGATGGCCAGACCCCGCTGGGCGTGGCGCTGTCGATCGGCCGCCGCGACCTGGCCGACTGGCTGGATTGGCGCGTGTGGCAGCTGCCGCGCCGCGCGCTGCGTGCCGCCGATCTTCCCGCGGCCGCGATGGCCGGCGATGCCGACGCGGTGCGCCGCCTGAACGACCTGGGCTTCGCCGTGGACGTGGTGGATGCGCAGGGCTGCACCGCGCTGCTGCGTGCCGCCGGTGGCGGCCACCTGGCCGTGGTCGACCTGCTGCTGGCGCGTGGCGCCAACCCGCAGCACGCTGCAGCCAGTGGCGCCACGCCGTTGTCGGCAGCAGTGAGCATGCGCCAGATCGACATCGTGTCGGCGCTGCTGGATGCCGGTGCGGAGCTGGAATACAAGCTGCCCGGTGGCGTGACCGTGCTGATGCTGGCGTCGGCGCTGGGCCTGCCGGACATCGCCGCGCGCCTGCTCACCGCCGGTGCCGATGTCCACGCCAGTGATGCGCAGCAGCTGGGGCCGCTGCATTGCGCGGCGCTGTACGGCTTTGGTGCACGCGATCGTTCGCGCCTGCTGGCACTGCTGGATACGTTGCTGCTGGCCGGTGCCGAGCCGGACCAGGCCGCGGCCGGTTCGGTCACCCCGCTGCTGTTGCTGCTGGGCGCGCGCGCCGAGCCGGGTACGGCCTGCGACGAGCAGATCGTGCTGGCCGCCGTGGAACGCCTGCTGGATGAAGACGTGTCGCTGGAGGCGCGTGACCCGCGTGGCTTCGGTCCGCTGCACCTGGCCGCATTGCACGGGTTGCCGCTGCTGGTGCAGCGCCTGCTCCGTGCAGGTGCGGACCCGGACGTACGCGATGCGCTCAACCGCAGCCCGCGCGAGATCGCGGTGATGCGCGGTTTCATCGACGTGGCCGGCGAGTTCGAACCGCGCGTGCCGGGCGTTTCGTCGATGGCCCGGTTCCTGCGCGATAACGGCTGATACGGGGCGCACGACCAACGGTCGTGCGCTACCGCCGGTAGGTGACGACCGTTGGTCGTCATCGGGTCAATCGCGGCGTTCGCCCTCTTCCTTTCCGTCGCGACTCGCATCAGCCTCGAACAGGTGCATCAGGTCTGCACGTGCATCGCGTGAGGTCTGGATCACCGCCGCCTCGTCGTCGTAGACCAGGTACTGGTCGCGCAGCAGTTTCTCGTCATGTTCTCGGAAGCGCTCCACGTGGGCGCGCGCGGTCTCGGTCGGGATCCCGAGCGCGGTCAGCACCCGCTCGCTCATATCCAGGCTGGTGCCGAATACCTCGCGGAACGGCTCGGCCGACATGTCCATCAAGCGCCACGCATGCTGGCGGTTGCGCGCCCGGGCCAGCACCACCGCATTGGGGTACATGCGCCGGATCAACCGCGTAGCGCGCATGTTCGCCTCCGGGTCGTCCAGCGTGATCACGAACACGCGCACGTTCTCGCCGCCCGCCGCGCGCAGCATCTCGGGGCGGGTCGGGTCGCCGTAGTAGAGCTTGTTGCCGAAGCGGCGCAGGTCCGACACGGTGTCCGGGTTCGCCTCCAGCGCCACGAACGGAATCTTCTGCGCGGTCAGCAGGCGCGCCACCACCTGGCCGAAACGGCCCATGCCGGCAATCATCACGGTGATCCCGTCGCCGCCGTTGTCCACCTTGTCGGCCGGCGGCTTGTCACCGGCCGGCGCATGTTCTCTGCCGAGCAGGCGCAGCAACGCGATCATCAGCAGCGGCGTGAGCCCCATCGACAGGCCCACGATCGCCACCAGCCGGTCGTGGTTGGCGTCACCCAGCAGATGCACGCGCTGCGCCTCGTTGAACACCACGAACGCGAACTCGCCGCCCAGCCACAGCACGCTGCCCAGCATCAGCGCGTGCCGCGTACTCAGCCGCGCCACCTTGCCGATCCCGAACAGCAGCCCGAACTTGACCACCAGCAGCGCCGTCACGCCAATGGCGATCAGCGCCGGTTCGGCCACCACGCGGTCCAGGTCGATGCCCATGCCCACCGCGATGAAGAACAACCCCAGCAGCAGGCCCTTGAACGGTTCGATCTGCGATTCCAGCTCGTGCCGGAACTCCGAATCCGACAGCAGCACCCCGGCCAGGAACGCGCCCAGGCTCGGGCTGAGCCCCACCTCCTGCATGAACCAGGCCGTGCCCAGCACCACCAGCAGCGCCATGGCCGTGAACACTTCCGGGCTGCGCGTGCGCGCGATGATGTTGAACAGCCGGCGCAGCACCGGCCGCCCGCACAGGATCACCACCGCCAGCGCGCCCAGCGCGATCGCCACGTCATCCCACTGCAGGGTCTGGTTCTTGGCCCCGCCCAGCAGCGGAATGGCGGCCAGCAGCGGAATGGCGATCAGGTCCTGGAACAGCAGGATGGCAAAGCCCAGCCGCCCGTAATCGCTGTTGATGCCCTTGTGTTCGGACAGCAGCTGCAGGCCCACCGCGGTGGACGACAGCGCCAACGCGATACCCACGATCAGCGCGGCCTTCCACTGGAAGTGGTCCAGCATCAGCAGGCTGCCCAGCACCAGCGCGCTCAGCGCCACCTGCGCCGCACCCGCGCCGAACACCGAACGCCGCATCACCTTCAGGCGCGTGGGCGACAGTTCCAGGCCGATCACGAACAGCAGCATCACCACGCCGATCTCGGCCGCGCCCAGGATCCGGTCCGCGTCCTGCACGAAACCCAGACCATCCGGGCCCAGCACCACGCCGGCGGCCAGGTAGCCCAGCACCGCGCCCAGCCCGAGCTTCTTGAATACCGGCACCGCGATCACCGCGGCCAGCAGCAGCACCAGGGCCAGTTCCAGGGCACCGCTATGCATGGGGAATCCCGTGTGTCGAAGCGTCGGCCCGTCGCCGGCGGCTCATTATGCGGCCGCGCGCGTCAATGACCTTCAACCTCACCCGAATGCCGGCGGGGCAGGGGTTGACCCCGCCTGCCCACGGGTCCAGACTCCGCCGGCGCCGTTCGGTGGCGCAAACACCCATCCGGAGTCCTCAACCCATGTCCAGCGACAGTAGAAGTCGACCTTGCTCGACGCCAGCGATGGCCACCGCCTGACACGGGACGGTTCGCCAGCGTTGGCGTCGCGCGAACGCGATCCACAAGGCGAACCCCATGAACCAGAAAGACCTCCTGCGCCCGGTGGCGGATGCCGCCGCCCTGAGCGCACCCCTGCAGGACTTCAACACCGCCGACGCGGTGGAATACCTCAACACCCTGGAGCTGTCGCGCGCCGCCGACACCCTGGCCGCGTTGCCGTTGCCGCGCGCGGTGAAAATGCTCGAGCAGCCCGAGCTCACCCGCAGCGGCGACCTGGTCGCCACGCTGCCGGTGGCCAAGGCCGCCGCGCTGCTGGGCCTGATGGCCGACGACCGTGCCACCGACATCGTCCATGAGCTGGACGAGGACGAACGCGCACGCCTGATCCCGCTGCTCAGCGCCGATTCGCGCCAGGCCATCCAGCAGCTGCTCAGCTACCCGGCGCACACCGCCGGCGCGCTGATGACCACCGAATTCGTCAGCGTGCCCGCCGACTGGACCGTGGGCCGCACCCTGCAGCACATCCGCGAAGTCGAGCGCACCCGCGAGACCGTGTACGCCATCTACGTGCTCGACCCGGCCACCCAGGCCCTGCAGCAGGTGGTCACCATGCGCCGGCTGATCACCGGCCTGCCGGACGAGCCGATCCTGGAGGTGGCCCAGGTCAACCCGCCGGTCACCGTCGATGCCATGCTCGACCAGGAAGAAGTGGCGCAGCTGATCCGCCGCCACGACCTGCTCGCCATTCCGGTGGTCGATGCCCGCCAGCAGGTGCTGGGCATCGTCACCGTGGATGACATCCTGGATGCGCTGATCGACGAATCCACCGAAGACGCGCACAAGTTCGGCGGCATGGAAGCGCTGGAAAAGCCGTACATGCAGATCGGCTTCTTCGAGATGCTGCGCAAGCGAGCCGGCTGGTTGAGCGTGCTGTTCCTCGGCGAGATGCTCACCGCAAGCGCCATGCAGCATTACGAGGACGAGCTGGCCCGCGCCGTGGTGCTCACGCTGTTCATTCCGCTGATCATGAGCTCGGGCGGGAACTCCGGTTCGCAGGCCACCTCGCTGCTGATCCGCAGCCTGGCGCTGCGTGAACTGCGCCTGCGCGACTGGTGGAAGGTCGCCCTGCGCGAAGTGCCCACCGGCATCACCCTGGGCGCCATCCTCGGCGTGCTGGCGATGATCCGCATCGTGTCCTGGCAGCTGCTCGGCCTGCACGACTACGGCGAGCACTGGCAGCTGCTGGCGCTCACCATCGGCGCGGCGCTGGTTGGCATCGTCACGTTCGGCTCGCTGTCCGGCTCGATGCTGCCCTTCATCCTCAAGCGCCTGGGCTTCGACCCGGCCAGTGCCTCGGCGCCGTTCGTGGCCACCCTGGTCGACGTCACCGGCCTGGTGATCTACTTCAGCATCGCCGCGATGATCCTGGGCGGCACGCTGTTGTAAATGGCCCTGTCGCCACGCCGCATGCGGCGTGGCGTTGCGGCCGTAACCGATCGCTTGCGCCAGATCATCCCAACGCGACCGCCAGCCGTGTACCGTGTCACCACGTGTCCCGGTGACTGTTCGACCCCATGAGCACCTACCACCTGCAATCCGTATTCCGCCCGCAGTCGGTGGCCGTCGTCGGCGGCAGCCCGCGTGAGCGTTCCGCCGGCCGCGCGGTCATGCGCAACCTGCGCGCCACCGGCTTTCCCGGCAAGGTCGCCTGGATCAACCCGCGTTACGGCGAAATCGACGGCATCAGCACGGTCAAGCGGCTCAAGGACCTCGACTGGGTGCCCGAACTCATCGTCATCACCGCCCCGGCCAGCATCGTGCCGCAGGTGGTGGCCACCGCCGCCGAACGCGGCGTGGCCGCCGCCATCATCCTCACCGCCAACCTCGGCCATGGCCCGGGATCGCTCAGCGAACAGGTCGAAGCCGCCGCACGGCCCAAGGGCCTGCGCATCCTCGGCCCGCATTGCCTGGGCGTGATCGCCCCGCACGCGCGGCTCAACGCCAGCATCGCTGCGCACTTCCCCCAGGCCGGCGACCTCGCACTGATCTCCGAATCCAGCGCCATTGCCGCTGCCCTGGTCGAATGGGGCGTAGCGCGCTCGGTCGGGTTCTCCGCCGTGGTCTCGCTGGGCGACGCGCTGGATGTCGACTTCGGCGACCTGCTGGACTACTTCGCCACCGATTACCGTACCCGCGCCATCCTGCTCTACGTCGAACACATCCGCGACGCGCGCAAGTTCATGTCCGCCGCGCGTGCCGCCGCGCGCGCCAAGCCGGTGGTGGTGGTCAAATCCGGCCGCCACATCCGCATCGATCCCGACGGCGACACCCACGTGCAGGCGCTGGCCAGCTCCGACGCGGTGTACGGCGCCGCGTTCAACCGCGCCGGCCTGCTGCGGGTGAGCGCGCTGGACGAACTGTTCACCGCCGCCGAAACGCTTGGCCGCCTCGGTACGTTCCCGGGGCGCCGGCTGGCCATCCTCAGCAACGGCGGCGGGGTGGGGCGCTTGGCCGTGGACCAGCTGCTGGCGCTGCGCGGCAGCCTGGCCGAACTCTCGCCCGGTACCATCGCCGAACTCGATGCCGTGTTGCCCGAAGGCTGGTCGCGCAGCAATCCGGTCGACATCGTGGTCGACGCAGACGGTGATCGCTACGCCGCCGCCATCGACGCGCTGATGTCCGACACCGGCAACGACGCGGTGCTGGTGGTCAACGTCCCGACTGCGTTTACCTCATCGGCAGACGCCGCACAGGCGCTGACCCGCACGCTCGGCCTGCGCCCGCGCCACCACCGCGACAAGCCGGTGTTCGCGGTGTGGCTGGGCAACGACGACCGTGCCACTGCCACCCTCAACGCCGCGCGGGTGCCGACCTACCCGACCGAGGCCGAGGCCGTGCGCGGGTTCCAGCACCTGGTGCGCTACCGCGATGCGCAGGCGGCGCTGATGGAAACCCCGCCCAGCCTGCCGCAGGATTTCGTGGTGGATACCGCCGCCGCGCGCGCCATCGTGGATGCAGCGCTGGCTGCCGGCCAGCAGTGGCTGGATCCCATCGCCACCCACCAGCTGCTCTCGGCCTACGGCATTCCCTCCGCGCCGGTGATGCAGGCGCGCGACCCGCATGAAGCCATGGACCTGGCCCAGCCGCTGCTGGAGCAGGGCGCCACGGTGGCGGTAAAGGTGTTCTCAGCCGACATCCCGCACAAGTCCGATGTCGATGGCGTGCGCCTCAACCTGGGCAGCCTGCAGGCAGTACAGGCCGCCGCCAGCTCCATCCTTGCGCGCGCCCATGAGATGCGCCCCAACGCGCGCATCGACGGCGTGCTGGTGCAGCCCACCATCGTGCGGCCCAAGGCGCGCGAACTGATCGCTGGCATCGCCGACGACCCGACCTTCGGCCCGGTGGTGGTGTTCGGCCGCGGGGGCACCGCCGTGGAAGTGATCGATGACAAGGCGCTGGCGCTGCCGCCGCTGGACCTGCGCCTGGCCCATGAGCTGATCGGCCGCACCCGCGTGTCGCGCATCCTCAAGGCCTATCGCGACGTGCCCGCCGCCGACGAGCGTGCCGTGGCGCTGATCCTGGTCAAACTGGCGCAGCTGGCGGCCGACATTCCCGAAGTGCGCACGCTGGATATCAACCCGCTGCTGGCCGACCGCGAGGGCGTGATGGCGCTGGACGCGCGCGTGGCCATCGCGCCGTCGCGCAAGCTGCACAAAGGCCGTGGCCATCCCCGTTTCGCGGTGTTCCCATACCCCAAGGAGTGGGAACGCACCATTACCCTCTCTGACGGTGCCCCTGCCTTCGTACGCCCGGTGCGCCCGGAAGACGACGCGTTGTTCCGCGCCTTCTTCGCTCGCGTCACCGACGACGACCTGCGCCTGCGCTTCTTCCAGTCGGTGAAGCATTTCAGCCACGAGTTCATCGCGCGCCTGACCCAGCTCGACTACGCCCGTTCCATCGCGCTGGTGGCGATCGACCCGCGCAGCGGCGACATGCTCGGCGCCGTGCGCCTGCATGCGGATGCGGATTACGACCGCGGCGAGTACGGCATCCTGATCCGCTCCGACCTCAAGGGCCACGGCATCGGCTGGCGCCTGATGACCATCATGATCGAATACGCCCAGTGGCTGGGCCTGAACATCGTCGAAGGCCAGGTGCTGCGTGAGAACAGCACCATGCTGGCGATGTGCCAGAGCCTGGGCTTCAAGACAAAACTTGACCCCGACGACCCCACGGTCATGGTGGTCACCCTGCCGGTGCAGGACGCCAAGGTCGCGTTGCCGCCCGAAGGCGTCACCCACTGACAACCGGAACCGCGCCAACGCATCCGAATGGGTTGGCGCGGTAGGGTCGGTTCCCAAACGACCGCCGATGAATGTGATCGGCACGGTGACGCATGACCTGCACCGGAGAGACGCCTTCGTTGGAGGTCATGCGTTACCGAACGTTGCGTGCGTATCGGCAGTCGTTCGGGAACCGACCCTACCGTACGCACGACCAAACGGCACCGTGCGCGATGCACGGTGCCGCGTGCATGTCAGGGTGTCGGCGGCGGTGTGTCAGTCCCTCGGGTCAGAAAGATCGCCGCGTGTTGGGAAATCCTCGGGTCCTCCGGATCTCGCGCGAGAGCGGCGTTGGTCAGCATCGTTTCGTAGGCCAGCAAGCCTGCGTTGAACTTCGCATCGTCAGGTGCAGGAAGGCTTGCGATCAACGCCTGCCCGCGCTCGGTTGTCTCGGGATGCTGGGCAATGAACGCTTGCAACGGGGTCTTGCCGATGGTGCACGGGCTGGTGATGTAAAGCAGCTGTTGGCCCAATGCCTGGAACCGCTTTTCACCGGTATCCATCTCCAGGATGCTCGGCACCAGCGTCGTGTGTACGCCGCCGTAATAGGCCAGCTCCCGCTGCACGATGGTTTCCAGCGGCAGCGCGGCAGCTTTCGCCGGTGCACTGGGCGCACCCGGGGTGCTGGTGGACGTCGTGGTGGGCGTGGCAGCGGCGGTGATACCGGGAATGGAATCCATTCAGGGCTCACTGGAAAGGGAAGGGCCTGAGCCTAGCCAGCCGGGTGCACCGGACTGGTACTGAGTCACGCTACTGCCCCAAGTGCCTGTTTCATGGGGCGCCCCTGCTTTTCGACCCTGCAACACACCGGGCCACACACGACACTCCAAGGCCACCCGGATCGCGGACAATAACGGCATGACCGATCGTGTACCGCTGTTGCTGTTGCCCGGCCTGCTCAACGACGCCGAGCTCTGGCGCGGGCAGATCGCCGCGCTCTCCAATATTGCCGACTGCAGCGTCGGCGACCAGACCCGTGGCGAAACGATGCAGGCCGTGGTCGACGACGTACTGGCCAACGCGCCGGAACGCTTCGCCCTGGCCGGCTTCTCACTGGGCGGCTTCGTCGCCCAGCAGATCCTGCGCACGGCCCCGGAGCGGGTACTGCGGCTGGCGCTGATCGACACCTCGATCCACGCCGACTCGCCCGAGCGCGCCGCCCAACGGCAGTCGCAGCGATCCAGCGTGCGCTTGCCCGGCACCTTCCATGGCTTCGGCGACAAGCTTATGCGCAGCTACATCGATGCCTCGCGGCTGGACGACTACGTGCTGGTCCAGCGCGTGCGTGACATGACCGCGCGTCTGGGCGCCGACGTATTCCTGCGCCAGAGCGCGTTGGATCGCGTTGACGGCCACGACGTACTGGCCGGCTACCGCGACCCGCTGCTGATCCTCTGCGGCGCCAACGACCGCATCACCCCGCTGGCGATCAGCAAGGAGATGCATGCCCTGGTCCCCGGCTCAACCCTGGTGGTGCTGCCCGATTGCGGCCACCTCGCCCCCATGGAAAAGCCCGAGGAAGTAAGCGCTGCCATGCGCGAGTGGTTGTTGGCCTGAGCGGCGGGCGCGGGCCCATCCTGCACCGCGCGCCGGGTATCCGGTCTGGATGCTGTTGCCGCTCTCGGCGGTAGGGTCGCATCCCAATCGACCGCCGATAACGGTGCCACGTTCTGTTGTGGCATGACCTCCGTCGAAGAAGCGCGCTTCGGCAGAGGACATGCGTTCGCCGCGCCCATCATCGTGGTCGGCGGTTGATCGGGATCCAACCCTACCAATCCTGGCGTCCGACGTTCACTGAGCGATCGATCAATCCCAGGCCGGTGCGATACCTTCCGGGTTCGCCAGGCGCTGACCGCGATCCAACGTGGCGATCTGTGCCATGTCCTCATCGCTCAACCGCAGGTCCGCCGCCAGCAGGTTGCTGGCCAGGTTCTCGCGACGGGTCGACGACGGAATCACCGCAAAGCCCTGCTGCAGCGCCCAGGCCAGCGCGACCTGCGCCGGGGTGGCATCGTGGCGTTGGGCAATGGCCTGGATCACCGGGTCCTTCAACACCTCGCCATAGGCCAGGCTCATGTAGGCCGTCACATGGATGCCCTGCTCGCGCAGGAACGCGATCAATGCACGGTTCTGCAGGTACGGATGCACCTCGATCTGGTTGGTCGCAATCGAATCGGCACCGAGGATCGCAATCGCCTGGCGGGTGAGGTCGATGGTGAAATTGGAAATGCCGATCTGCCGGGTCAGGCCCTCGGCCTTGGCCTGCGCCAGCGCGCCCAGGTATTCGGCCATCGGCACCGCGTCATTCGGCGACGGCCAATGGATCAGGGTCAGGTCCACATGGTCGGTGCGCAGCTTGCGCAGGCTCTCGCGCAGGCTCTCCAGCAGCGCATCGTGCTGGAAGCTGGCAATCCAGACCTTGGTCGTGAGGAACAGGTCCTCACGCGCCACGCCCGACTCGGCGATGGCCTGCCCGACCTCGGCCTCGTTGCCGTAGATCTGCGCCGTATCGATGGCGCGGTAGCCCACGTCCAGCGCGTTGCGGACCGAATCAATGACGGTCTGGTCCTTCAGGCGGAACGTGCCGAGGCCAAATGCGGGAATGCTCATGAAAAAACTCCTTCGGTGGGGGAAGTGCAGGCTACGCCGTGCACCGTTAAACGAATCAAATGAGAAGGCTCAATGGGCGGCGGCCACCACGCCCTCGGCGCGGTCCTCGATCCCGTCGCGCCGGTCCAGCCGCCCGCTCAGCACGGTCAGCCCCAGCGCGCCCAGCACCACCAGCGCACCCAGCCACGGCGTGTGCATCAGGCCCAGGTGATCCACCACCAGCCCGCCCAGCGAAGCACCCATTGCGATGCCCACGTTGAACGCGGCGATGTTCAGGCCAGAGGCCACGTCCGCCGCCTGCGGCGCGAACCGCTGCGCCTGCTTCACCACATAGACCTGCAGCCCCGGCACATTGCCGAACGCCACTGCGCCCAGCGCCAGCACCGTCAGCAGCACCAGCCAGGTGTTGTGCGCGGTGAAGGCCAGCGCGAACAGCACCAGCGCCAGCAGCCCGAAGATCAGCTTCAGCGCCGGGATCGGGCCACGGCGGTCGGCCAGGCGGCCACCCCACAGGTTGCCGATCGCCACCGACACGCCATACACCAGCAGCACGCCGCTCACCGCGTTCGGCGAGAAACCGGTGACGTCCTGCAGGATCGAGGCGAGATAGGTAAAGGACAGGAACGTACCGCCATAGCCCAGCGCGGTGATCGCATACACCAGCAGCAGGCGTGGCTGCGCCAGCACCGAGAGCTGCTGGCCGAACGTGGCCGGCTCGCTGCGCTGCAGGTTGCGCGGCACGAACAGCAGGCTGCCGATCAGCGCGATCACGCCCAGCGCCGCTACGGCCAGGAAGGTGGCGCGCCAGCCCAGGTGCTGGCCGATGAACGTACCCAGCGGCACCCCGGTCACCAGTGCCACGGTCAGCCCGGTGAACATGATCGCGATCGCGCTGGCCGCCTTCTCCTTCGGCACCACCGAGGTGGCAATGATCGAGCCGATGGAGAAGAACACGCCATGCGCCAGCCCGGTCAAGACCCGCGCCACGATCAGCGAGCCGTAGCTGGGCGCCATCCAGGCAATCACATTGCCCAGGGTGAACAGCACCATCAGCGCCACCAGCAGGGTCTTGCGCGGTACCCGGCCGGTCAGGGCGGTCAGCACCGGCGCGCCGACTGCCACGCCCAGCGCGTACAGCGAGACCAGCAGGCCCGCGGAAGGCAGGGAGACGCCGAGATCGGCGGCAATGGTCGGGATCAACCCGACGATGACGAATTCAGTGGTGCCGATGGCGTACGCACCCAGCGTAAGCGCCAACAGGGCCAAGGGGATGCCACGGGACATGAGCGTTACCGGTGGAAGAAGAAGGTGCGCAGTCTGCGCGCCGCACTCTTGCTGAAAAACCGGTCTTCACGCCAATGACTCTTGCTTCATGGTCAATAATGGGCCCATGAAGACCACCCTCGATGAAATGCAGGCGTTCATCGCCGTGATCGACAGCGGTTCGATCACCGCCGCCGCCGAAGAACTCGGCCAGACCACCTCCGGGGTCAGCCGGGCCCTGGGCCGGCTGGAGGAAAAGCTGGGTACCACGCTGCTGACCCGCACCACCCGGCGGCTGCAGCTCACCGAGGAGGGCGACGCCTTCCTGGCCCAGGCCCGCGCCATCGTGGCCTCGGTGGAGGCGGCCGAAGAGCAGATGACCGCGCGGCGCCAGCGCCCGGCCGGCCGCCTGCGCGTGGATGCGGCCACCCCGTTCGTGCTGCATGTGATCGCCCCGCTGGTGGCCGGCTTCCGCACGCGCTACCCGGACGTGCAGCTGGAGCTCAACAGCAGCGAGCGCTACATCGACCTGCTCGAGCGCCGTACTGACGTGGCCATCCGCATTGGCCCGCTGGCTGACTCCACCCTGCATGCGCGCCCGCTTGCGCACAGCCGCCTGCGGGTGCTGGCCAGCCCGGCCTACCTGGCCGAACACGGCACCCCGAAAACAGTGGAGGACCTCGACGGCCACGCGCTGCTGGGCTTCAACGAGCCCGACTCGCTCAACCACTGGCCGCTACCCGGGCGCACCGACGCGCTGCTGCACATCCGCCCGGCGGTGGCGGTGTCCAGCGGCGAAACCCTGCGCCGGCTGGCGCTGGAAGGGGCGGGCGTGGTCTGCCTGTCCGACTTCATGACCCATCGCGACCGCGACGCGGGCACGCTGGTGCAGGTGCTGCCGGCGCTGACCGTGGAAGTGCGCCAGCCGATCCACGCCGTGTACTACCGCAACACCGCCGTGTCGGCGCGCATCAGCAGCTTCCTCGATTACCTCGCCGAATCCATGACCGGGCAGGCGTTCCTCCGCTGAGATCCGTGCATGGGCCGGCCAACGGCCGGCGCTACCCCTCGCCGGCTAAGTATGTAACTATTGGTGTTACATGAAATCCAGCAACCAGTTCTCCGACGCGCTCCACATCATGGCCCACCTGGTCGGCCAGGACGGACCGCGCACCTCCGAACAGCTCGCCACCTGCCTGCCGACCCATCCGGTGGTGATCCGCCGCCTGCTGGCCGCGCTGCAGAAGGGCGGCCTGGTACATACCGCGCGCGGCCATGGCGGCGGCAGCCAGCTGGCGGGCGACCCGGCGACCATCACCCTGCACGACGTCTATCTCGCCATCGGCTCGCCGGCGCTGCTGCACACCGGCGCGCGCGAAACCGGGCGCGGCTGCCCGGTGCAGAAGGTGGTCAACGCCGCGTTGGACGAAAGCTACCAACAGGCGCAGGCGCTGCTCGAACAACGCCTGCATGCCACCACGCTGGCCACCTTGGGTGACGCCTTTGCCCAGCACCTGGCCCAGCACACCACGGGAGTTCCGCATGACCTTTGATGCCGTGATCGTCGGCGGCAGTTTCGCCGGCCTCTCCGCCGCCATGATGCTGGCGCGCGCGCGCCGCAGCGTGCTGGTGATCGACAGCGGCCTGCCGCGCAACCGCTTCTCCAGCCACTCGCACGGGGTGCTGGGCCTGGACGGCATCTCCGGCGGCGACCTGCTGCGCCAGGCCAAGGCACAGCTGCTGGATTACCCCAGCGTGCGCTGGGCCAATGACACGGCCACCGACGCGCAGCCCACCGTGGATGGTTTCGCGGTGAGCACTGCCGCCGGTGATACGTGGGCGGCGCGCAAGCTGCTGCTGGCCACCGGCATCCGCGATGTGTTGCCCGAGCTGCCCGGCCTGGCCGAGCGCTGGGGCCACAGCGTGCTGCACTGCCCGTACTGCCACGGCTACGAAGTGGGCGGTGGTGCGATCGGGCTGCTGGGGGGGCATCCGATGTCGCCGATCATGGCCGGGCTGATCGCCGACTGGGGCCAGGTCACCTTCTTCACGCAGGGCATGGCGCTGGATGACGAGCAGCTGGGCACGCTGCAGCGGCGCGGCGTGCAGATCGAAACCGAAAGGGTCGTGGCACTGGAAGGCGACGCACCGCAGTTGAGTGGGGCGCTGCTGGCCGATGGACGCCACATCGACCTGCGCGCGCTGTTCGTCAGTGCGCGCCAGGAGATGGGCTCGGCGCTGGTGAAGCAGCTCGGCTGTGAGCTGGAGGAAAGCCCGGTGGGCGTGCTGGTGCGGGTGGATGCGCAGAAGCAGACCAGCGTTCCCGGCGTCTACGCCGCAGGCGATGCAACCTTGATGGGCAACATCACGCTGGCCAGCGCGGAAGGTGTACGCGCCGGGGTCAGCCTGCATCACGAACTGGTCGCCGAGGATGGCGCTGCACTGGGGTGATACGGAAACGGCCACCCCGGGGTGGCCGTTCGTTGAGGTGTCCGCGTCGAATCAGGCGGCGCTGGCGCTTTCCAGCTGCGCGATGTCTTCGGCGGTCAGGCCCACCTGGGCGGCAGCGAGGACGTCGTGCAGCTGTTCCACGCGGGTGGCGCTGACGATCGGCGCGGTGATGCCCGGGCGGGCGATCAACCACGCAATGGCAACCTGGGCGGGGGTCGCGTTGTACGTGCCGGCCACGTCGTCCAGCGCCTGCAGGATGCGCAGGCCGCGCGGATTGACGTACTTGGCCACCACGCTACTGCCGCGCGAGCTGCTCTTGGCCGCATCGTCGGCACTGCGGTACTTGCCGCTGAGGAAGCCGCTGGCCAGCGAGTAGTAGCTGATCACGCCCAGCCCATGCTCGCGCGCCACCGCTTCCAATCCGCTTTCGTAACCGGCGCGGTCATACAGGTTGTACTCCGGCTGCAGCGTCTCGTAGCGGGGCAGCTTGTAGTCCGCCGATACCTTCAATGCAGCCTGCAGGCGCTCGGCGCTGTAGTTCGAGGCGCCAATCGCGCGCACCTTGCCCTGTTCGATCAACCGGCCGAACGCGGCCAGCGTGGTTTCCAGCGGGGTGGACTCGTCATCCTCGTGCGCCTGGTACAGATCGATCACATCGGTCTGCAGGCGGCGCAGCGAATCTTCCACCGCCGCGTTGATGTTGTCGGCGGAAAGCCCGGGGTGTTCGGCCCACTTGGCCACCTTGGTGGCCAGCACCACCTTGTCGCGCTTGCCGCTGCGCTGGAACCAGCGGCCCAGGATCGTTTCCGATTCGCCGCCCTGGTTGCCCGGCACCCAGGCCGAATACACGTCTGCGGTATCGACCAGGCTGTAGCCGGCATCGACGAACGCATCGAGCAGGGCGAACGAGGTCTTCTCGTCCGCGCCCCAGCCGAACACGTTGCCGCCGAACGCGATGGGAAGCACTTTCAGGCCGGAACGGCCGAGTTCGCGCGGTGCAGTCATGGGCAATCCTCCAGTCAAATCCAATGCCACAGCATAAGTCCCTGTCCATGACACCGCTGCGGCGCGGGCCACAAAACAGTGTTCCGCTTCGCTGCACTGCACTAACGTTTTGTGAACACCTTTGACATCGCGGCTGCTAGGCTCGCCGCATCCCGCCACCGTAGGTGATCCGATGAAAGCCCGTTCGCTCAGCTGTGCCTGCCTGTTTACCGTCTCCACGCTGCTGCTTGCCGCTCCCGCCATGGCGATCAAGCCGGCCGGCCCCAATGCCCAGCCGGCCATCACCGCCGCCGTCCAGGCTGCGGTCGACGGCAAGGGCCGCACCCCGGACAACGTGAAGCGCGATGCCTACCGCCACCCGGCGCAGACGCTGTCGTTCTTCGGCGTGGAACCGGGTAAGACGGTGGTGGAAATCACCCCCGGCGGCGGCTGGTACTCGGAAATCCTCGCCCCGCTGCTGCGCGACAAGGGCACCTACGTGGCCGCCGTGGTCGATCCGCAGGCCGTGGCCGAAGGCAAGGGCCGCGATTACCAGCAGCGCGGCAAAGACGGGCTGGAAAAGAAGTTCGCCGCCGCCCCGGCCCTGTATGACAAGGCAAAGGTCGTGGGCTACGACCCGAACGCGCCGAAGTTCGGCGCCGACAACTCCGCCGATGTAGTGCTGACCTTCCGCAACGTGCACAACTGGCGCAGCGCCAACCAGGCCGAAGGCATGTTCAAGGGCTTCTACAGCGTGCTCAAGCCGGGCGGCGTGCTCGGCGTGGTCGAACACCGCGCCAAGGCCGACGTGCCGGCCGACGACAAGAGCGGCTACGTGGGCCAGGCCCAGGTCATCGCCATGGCCGAAGCGGCCGGCTTCAAGCTGGCGGGCAGCAGCGAGATCAACGCCAACCCGCGCGATACCAAGGACCACCCGAACGGCGTGTGGACCCTGCCGCCGGTGAACAACCATGACGCCGCCGATGATGCCAAGTACAAGGCGATCGGTGAAAGCGACCGCATGACCCTCCGCTTCGTGAAGTAACCCGGTCGCACCGCGGTGTGTGGCGACCGTTGGTCGCCACACCCGGTAGGTACCGACCGTTGGTCGGTACCACGGCGTCCGAAGCCGTGTAATGGGACAATGACACCTCGTCACCCACGTCCCGCCCCATGCTCATCGCCATCAACAAGCCCTTCAACGTCCTGTGCCAGTTCACCGACAGCAGCCAGCCGCCACGCGCGACCCTGGCCGGGTTCGGCCTGCCACCCGATGTGTACGCGGCCGGGCGGCTGGACTACGACAGCGAAGGCCTGCTGCTGCTCACCGACGACGGCAGGCTCGCGCATCGGCTGACCGATCCGCGCCACAAGGAAGACAAGACCTACTGGGTGCAGGTGGAGGGCACGCCGACCGACGAGCAGGTGCAGGCATTGCGCAGGGGCGTGCA
This sequence comes from Stenotrophomonas sp. PS02300, assembly GCF_029959395.1. Lineage (NCBI taxonomy): Bacteria > Pseudomonadati > Pseudomonadota > Gammaproteobacteria > Lysobacterales > Lysobacteraceae > Stenotrophomonas > Stenotrophomonas sp. PS02300. Next base: position 34,972 of record NZ_JASCOP010000002.1, on the reverse strand, counting down.
GTTGAACGACGGCCCGACGTTGCCCGCGCGCGTGGACCATCTGGAAACCCCGACCCTGTGGGAACGCACGCCGCCGGTGCGGTTCCGCAAGACCGTGCCCGATGCCTGGCTGGCCATCACCCTGCGCGAAGGGCGCAACCGCCAGGTGCGGCGGATGACTGCGGCGGTGGGCCTGCCTACGCTGCGGCTGGTGCGCGTGGCGATGGGCCCGCACCGCCTGGAGGAACTGCAGCCGGGCCAGTGGCGGCGGATCGATTGATCCAAACAAAAACCGCCGGACATGCCGGCGGTTTTCGTCAACTGCAACGTACCTGATGGATCAGGCGTCGCTGCCGATATCGCTGTGCTCATCCACCACCGTGGTGTTGCGGCGGTTGCGCGCGCTGATGCGCTCGGCCTGCCCATTCACCACGCTGCCGTTGGCCAGCTTCTTCTTCTGCTGCTTGCGGTACAGCGCATAGCCCAGCAGGCCTACGCCGACTGCCGCCACGGCAATGGTCGCTGCCGGATTGCGGCGCACGGCCTTGGCCGCCACCTTGCTGCCGGTCTTCACCGCGCCCAGCGCCGCACCGGTCTTGATCCAGTCCGTTGCCTGCGGGCCGAGGTGGCGCAGGTTGCTGCCGGCGTGCTTCAGGCCGTCGCCGGCGCTGCTTGCCAGATCCAGTGCACGCTCCAGGGCGCGGTCGGTAATCACGGTCAGTCTGCTCATTGGGGGGTCCTTTGCCTCGGTTCGGAATCCAGTGTCGCGCGGAGGCCGTGTAGGGCGTGTTATCCGCCAGCCACGGTCTGGTCACGACGATAACCAATCCGCGCGATCCATTCAGGTGGGCAGCCGTCGTGCGGTCAGCCGGCGTTAGGTCCCGCGCGGCTTGGCGCGATGGGTGGCGCTGGCCGTCCACGGATCATCGGGCCACGGATGCCGCGGGTAGCGCCCCTTCATTTCCTTTTTGACTTCGGCATAGGTGTTGGCCCAGAAGTTGCGCAGGTCCCGGGTGACCTGCAGCGGGCGCCCACCCGGCGAGAGCAGGTGCAGCGTGAGCGGCACGCGCCCATCGGCGATGCGCGGCGTATCGGCCAGCCCGAACAGCTCCTGCAGCTTCACCGCCAGCACCGGTGGCTGCGGCGTGCTGCCATCGGCCTCCACCGCATACGTGATCGGCCGCTCCATGCCCGACGGCACCGCAATGCGCACCGGCGCATGTTTGTCGATCAGCTGGCGCTGCGCCCACGGCATCGGCGACTTCAGCGCCTCGCCCAGGCTGGATTCATCCAGCGCATCCAGCCGCGTCCTGCCATTGAACGCCGGCGTCAGCCATGTCGTGAGCGTCTCCATCAGCGCCGCATCCGACACATCCGGCAGTTCCAGCTCCGGCATCCACGCCCGCAGCGAAAGTGCTCGCGCCTGCCACTGGCGCAGGCCGTCAGTCCACGGCAATGCCTCCAGTCCCAGCTCGCGCACCGCCTCGGTCAGCGCCTGTGCGGCCTGGGCCGGATCCACCCGCCCGGCCGAGCGGCTGTCCAGCACGATGCGGTCGAAGCGGCTTTCGCGGCGCGCCACCAGCGCCCGCTTGTCCGCGTCCCAGCGCACCACGTCCTCCTGCTGGAAACGCTGCGGGAAATCCCGGCGCAGGCGGTTCTCGTCCACCGGCGCGGCGCGCTGCAGCAGCGCATCGCGGGCTTCGTAGCGCAGTTCCACCGCCACCAGCCACGGCTCACCGCGCAGGTCGCTGGGGTCGAACAGCCGCGCGCTGCGCCCATTGGCCAGCAGGTAACGCAGCGGGTCGGTGGGATGCCGCGCCGCGATCCGGTCCGGGAAGGCGTGCGCCAGCAGGTCGCCCAGCTGGTGGGCCTCCACCGACGGCGGCGGCGCGGTGTCGCAGCGCAGGCGCCGCCGCCATTGCTTGCTGGCCGCATCGATGGCCGCCAGCGCGCCGCGATTGGCATCCTGCGGCACGCGCCCCTGCCGGAATGCGGCCAGTGCCCGCCACCGCGCGGCCAGTGCATCGCCGCCCTGGCGCAGCGGATCACGCGCTTCCACCAGCGCGGCCAGGTCGCAGGCCAGCGCCTGCTCGGTACCGTTGCCGGCCGCCAGCAGCATTGCCGACAGCCGCGGGTGCGTGCCCAGCGTGAGCATGCGCCGGCCCAGTGCGGTGAGCGTGCCGGTGTCGCTCAGCGCACCCAACCGCTGCAGCAGCTCGCGCGCGGCGGCCATCGCGCCCACCGGCGGCGCGTCCACGAAGCGCAGGTCCGCGCTGCCCCATGCCGCCAGCTCCAGTGCCAGCGCGGCCAGCTCCACCTGCGCGATCTCGGGCCGGCGCTGCGCTTCCAGCCGCTGCGACTGCGGCCACAGCCGCCACGCCCAGCCTTCAGCCACGCGACCGGCACGGCCGGCGCGCTGGTCGGCCGAGGCCTGTGCGATGTTCACCACATCCAGCCGCGAAAAGCCGCTGTTGGGGTCATAGCGCGGCTCGCGCGCCAACCCCGCATCCACCACCACGCGCACCCCCGGCAGGGTCACCGAGGATTCGGCCACGTTGGTGGCCAGCACCACCCGGCGCTGGCCCTGCGGATCGGGCTGCAGCACGCGCGACTGCTGCTCCACCGGCAGCTCGCCGTGCAGCGGCAGCACCTGGACATCGGCGGGCAGCGCCTGCTCCAGCGCCGCCTGGGTGCGCGCGATCTCGCGCTGGCCGGGCAGGAACACCAGCACGTCGCCAGGGTGCTCGGCCAGGGCCTGCTCCACCGCGCGCCGTGCCTGCGCTTCCAGCGATTCATCGCGGCGGGCCGGGAAATGGCTCACCGCCACCGGGAAGCTGCGCCCGGCGCTGCTCAGGCGCGGCGCCTCCAGGAACTGCGCCAGCCGCTCGCCATCCAGCGTGGCCGACATCACCACGATACGCAGGTCCTCGCGCAGCTGCGCCTGCACATCCAGCGCCAGCGCCAGCCCGAGATCGGCGGCCAGGTGGCGCTCATGGAATTCATCGAACAGCAGCGCGCCCACGCCTTCCAGCATCGGGTCGTCCTGTAGCATGCGGGTCAGGATGCCCTCGGTGACCACCTCCACCCGGGTGCGCGCCGACACCTTGTTCTCGAAACGGATGCGGTAGCCCACCGTGCCGCCGACCTCTTCCCCCAGCTGCCGCGCCATGAACTGCGCAGCGCTGCGCGCGGCCACCCGGCGTGGTTCCAGCATGATGATCTTCCGGCCTTCCAGCCACGGCGCGTCCAGCAGCGCCAGCGGCACCTGGGTGGTCTTGCCTGCGCCCGGCGGCGCTTCCAGCACCAGGCGCGGGTGCGTGGCCAGCTGCGCGGCGATCTGCGGCAGCAGCTCGGAAATCGGAAAACTCGGCCTACTCATGGCGCAAGGATACGGGCCGGCGGCGGGGCCGGCGAGCCGGCCGGGCTACAATGCCGCGATTCATTGCCCTGTAGCTGCCCCATGCAACTGATCGATATCGGCGCCAACCTCACCCACGATTCCTTCGACCGCGACCGCGACGCCGTGCTGGCCCGCGCCCGCGACGCCGGCGTGGTGCAGATGGTGCTGACCGGCGCCAGCCGCGAGCATTCGCCGATGGCCCTCGATCTGGCGCGGCAGCACCCGGGCTTCCTGTATTCCACCGCCGGCGTGCACCCGCACCACGCGGTGGAATACACCGACGAATGCGATGCCGAAATGCGCGCGCTGCACGCGCATGCCGAAGTGGTGGCCGTAGGCGAGTGCGGCCTGGATTATTTCCGCGATTTCGCCCCGCGCCCGGCCCAGCACCGCGCCTTCGAGCGCCAGCTGCAGCTGGCCAGTGACGTGCGCGCCGCCGATGGCCAGCGCAAGCCGCTGTTCCTGCACCAGCGCGACGCGCATGCCGATTTCATGGCGCAGATGAAGAACTTCGACGGCCGCATCGGCGCCGCCGTGGTGCATTGCTTCACTGGCGAGCGCCAGGAGCTGTTCGATTACCTGGACCAGGACTGGTACATCGGCATCACCGGCTGGCTGTGCGACGAGCGCCGTGGCGCGCACCTGCGCGAGCTGGTCAAGCACATCCCGGCCGAGCGGCTGATGATTGAAACCGACGCGCCGTACCTGCTGCCGCGCAGTTTGAAGCCGATGCCGAAGGACCGGCGTAATGAGCCGATGTTCCTCGCGCATATAGTGGAAGAGCTGGCGCGGGATCGCGGCGAGGATGTGGAGCTGACCGCAGCGAATGCGACGGCAGCGACGCGCGCGTTCTTCCGCCTGCCAGACGCGCGCTGACCCGGGCCTGCCGTATCGCTGCCCTGGTAGGGTCGCATCCCGATCGACCGCCGATACCCATAGGTACACCGTCGAAGGCATGACCTGTGGCGAAGGCACGTCGCCGGAAAGGTCAATGCGTCAAAGCACCGATCACCGCTATCGGCGGTTGTTTGGGAACCAACCCTACCGGATGGCGTCCTGCAGCCCTTCGCGGTAGGTGGCGAACTTCGGCTTCCAGCCCAGCGCTTCGCGCGTGCCCCGGCTGTCGATACGTTTGTTGCTGGCATAGAACCGGCGCAACGCCGGGCTTACCAACGGGTCATCCCATGCCACCGCAGGCGGTAGGGCAAACCCACCCAGCTTCGCCGCGAACGCCAGCACCTCCTGCGGCGCGGCCGGCTCATCATCGACGGGCAGATACAGCGCCTCACCCGGGCGACCCATCGCCGCGACAACCACCGCTGCCAGATCCTCCACATGCAGCCGGTTGAACACCAACCCGGGCCTCACCACATGCCGCGCCCGCCCTTCCGCCAGCTGCACCAGCGCATTGCGCCCGCGCCCATAGATCCCCGGCAGGCGGAACACGGCAGACGCCACGCCCTTGTTCCGCGCGAACCCGCGCCACTGCGCCTCGGCCAGCAACCGCCGCCGCGCCGTGTCATCCACCGCATCGGCCACCGACGACGCGTCGATCCAGCCGCCATCGCGGTCGGCGTACACCGCCGTTGAAGAGAGATAGCCCACCCAGCGAAGTGCCGGGCTCTCCCGCAACGCCGCAGCCACCAGCCGCAATGCGGGATCGCCGGCATCATCGGGCGGCACCGTGCAGATCACGGCCTCCGCGCTGCGGATAGCCTCGCGCAGCGCATCATCAACAGGCTGCCCCGCCACCAACCGGTGGCGGACAACACCATCATCGGGCGCCGCCTCCGGCGCCCGCACCGTGCCGCTGCAGGCCACGCCCTGCGCCCGCAACAGCGCCGCCACCTGCCGCCCGCTGTACCCAAGCCCCAACAGTAGAACCCGCGTCGGTGCAGCGCCGGCAGCCATGCTCAGCCCGCGCGCTGGCGCTGGTAAGCCTGCAGGTGCGCATACGCCACCGCCAGCAGCGGTGCCGCCTGGCCGGCCGCGCGTGCCCGCACCCGCATGTCGCCCACGATCTGCTCGGCCTCCACCTGCTGGCCGGCCTCAAGATCGCGCAGCATCGACGCCTTCAGCGCCGAGCCTTCCTGCGTGGTCGCGGCCAGTGCCACCGCCTGCGCCTTCTCCGGAATCGGTTCACCCGCCGCCTCGGCCACCGCCAGGCATTCGGCATACAGCCCGCGCACGATATCCGCGCCATCATCCGTGGCCACGATCGTGCCCACATCCGCCCGCATCAGGCAGGTTGCCGCCGCCAAGGTGGTCAGGAACGTGTACTTGATCCACTGCTCCTGCCCAATGGCATCGCTGGCCACATGGTCCACCCCGGCCTGCACGCACGCCGCCGCCAGGGCCAGTACCCGCGCACTGCTGCCCGGCGTATCACGCTCGCCAAAGGTCAGCTTCGCCGCCGGGGCCAGATGCAGCACCGCGCCATCGGCCGCCTTGGTCGCACTGATGAAGCACAGCCCCCCCAGCACCGCGTCGCGGCCAAAGCGCGCATCCAGTGCCGCGTAGTGGCGCAGCCCGTTGAGGATCGGCAGCACCGTCGTACGCGACGACACCGCAGGTGCAATCGCCTCGATGGAGCTGTCCAGGTCGTAGGCCTTGCAGCTCAGGATCACCAGATCGAAGGGTTGCTCCGCGGCAAGCGCAGGCAGTGCATCGGCAGTGACGTGCGCGACCGGGAAGGTTGCGTCACCCAGCGGGCTGCGAATCACCAATCCTTCGCTGTCCAACTGTGCCGCGCGGGCAGGACGGACCAGGAAGGTAACGTCCACACCCGCCTGGGCCAAACGACCGCCGAAGTAACCGCCAGTGCCACCGGCGCCAAGTACAAGTATGCGCATGCCTCTCTCCATCTATATCGAGGGCCGGCCAACGGCCGACGCTACCGGGGTAGATCAGCTCCGCATACCCACGCCACGCTTCAGCAGCCACAGCGCCAGCGCGGTCAGCACCACCACGAAACCAATCATCAGCGCATACGCCACCCACAGTGGCACATCGCTCGTGCCCAGCAGGCCATAGCGGAAGGCGTTCACCATGTAGAAGATCGGGTTCGCATGCGTAGCGGCTACCGCCCACGTCGGCAGCAGCTTCACCGAATAGAACACGCCGCCCAGGTAGGTCAGCGGGGTCAGGATGAAGGTCGGCACGATCGCCACGTCATCGAACTTCTTGGCGTACACCGCATTGATGAAACCGGCCAGCGAGAAGATCGTCGCGCCCAGCAGCACCGTGGTCAGCGTCACCAGCGGGTGCGGAATGCGCACCGGCGTGAAGAACATCGCGATGAGCAGCACGATCACGCCCACCATCAACCCGCGCAGCACCGCACCGGCCACGTAACCCCACAGGATCACCCAGTTCGGCATCGGGCTCACCAGCAGCTCTTCCACGTGGCGCCCGAACTTCGCACCGAAGAACGACGAACTGATGTTGCCGTAGCTGTTCTGGATCACGCTCATCATCACCAGGCCCGGCACGATGAACTGCATGTAGCTGTAGCCGCCCATCTCGCCCACGCGCGAACCGATCAGCCCGCCGAAGATCAGGAAGTACAGCGTCATCGTGATCGCCGGCGGCACCAGCGTCTGGCCCCAGATGCGCAGGATGCGCGCCACTTCGCGGCGCACGATCGTCATCAGCGCAATCCGGTTGCGCTGGCCGTCGGTCAGGACCGGGGTCGGGGTGCTGCTCATGCCGCGTTCTCCTGGTTGCCGGTAAGGCGCACGAACAGCTCCTCCAGGCGGTTGCTCTTGGTCCGCATCGACCGCACCCGGATGCCCGACGCGTTCAGCGCCGCGAATACCCGGTTCAGATCCATCGCGCGCGGCATGTCCACGTCCAGCGTGTGCCCGTCGATGGCCACCATCGTGGTGCCCTCGATCACCGGCAGCTGGGCCGGCAGCTCACCGTCGATATCGAACAGGAAGCCTTCCACGTCCAGCTTGGCCAGCAGCTCGCGCATCGGCCCCTGCGTCACGATCTGGCCGTGGTTGATGATCGCCAAGTTGCGGCACAGGTGCTCGGCCTCTTCCAGGTAATGCGTGGTGAGGATGATCGTGGTGCCGGCCGCGTTGATCTCCTTCAGCACCCGCCACATGTCGCGGCGGATCTCGATATCCACGCCCGCGGTGGGCTCATCCAGGATCAGCAGGCGCGGGCGGGTCATCATCGCCCGCGCGATCATCAGCCGGCGCTTCATGCCGCCCGACAGCGTGCGGCTCATCACCTGCGCCTTTTCCCACAGGTGGGCGCGCTTGAGCTCCTCCTCGGCCATCTTCTCGGCCTCGGCGCGGGCCACGCCATAGAAGCCGGCGTAGTTGACCAGGATGTCGAAGGGCTTCTCGAACAGGTTGAAGTTGATTTCCTGCGGGACCAGGCCGATCAGGCGCATGGTGGCGCTGCGGTTGCGCACCAGGTCGCTGCCGAATACCTCCACCTGGCCCTCGCTCAGGTTCACCAGTGAGCTGATGATGCCGATCAGGGTGGACTTGCCGGCCCCGTTCGGGCCCAGCAGCGCGAAGAAGTCGCCCGGGGCAACGTCCAGCGAAACCCCTTTCAGGGCCTGGGTGCCGTTGTCATAGGTCTTGCGGAGGTCGCGCACCCGCAGGGCGGGGGCGGTACTGGTCGCGGGAGTGTTCTGGGATGCCAAGCTCTTGCCTTCGCGCCCAAGGGACGGCGCTGGATAGGGGCGGGGGAGCGGCTATTATAGAAGGCCTCAGGGGTTTGCCCCGGCTACACACTGTTTCCCAAATTCGTGCCTGTTCAATTCCCCCTCAAGCTGATCGACCGGCGCATGCTGGCCCCCACCGTCGGCCACTACCAGTTCCTGCGTGATGACGGCCAACCGCTGGATTTCCAGCCCGGGCAGTTCATCCAGGTCCATTTCGAGTACGCCGACGGCACCGCCACCAAGCGCAGCTACTCCCTGGCCACCATCCACGACCACGCCCTGGCCCCGGGCGAAGCCGTTGATATTGCAGTCAGCTTTGTGCCCGGCGGCGCCGCCACGGCCCTGTTCGAGGGCCTGGACCTGGGCGGCCACGTGACCGCCAGCGGCCCGTTCGGCCGGTTCTGCCTGATGCCGGGCGACCACAACGCCCGCTACCTGCTCATCGCCACCGGCACCGGGGTCACCCCGTACCGCTCCATGCTGCCGCTGCTGGCCACCGCCATGGCCGAACGCGGGGTGGAAGTGGTGCTGCTGCAGGGCGCCCGCACCCCCGAAGAGCTGCTCTACAGCGAGGACTTCTACGCCTTCGCCGCCGCCCACCCGGGCTTCCGCTACGTACCGTGCCTGTCCCGCGAGCTGCCCGAGAACCCGCACCCGGACGTCCGCCATGGTTACGTGCAGCAGCACCTGGCCGAGTTTGCCCCCAACCCCGCCACCGACATCGCCTACCTGTGCGGCAACCCGGATATGGTGGATGCGACCTTCGAGGCCCTGAAGGAAGCGGGCTTGCCGACGCCGCAGGTGCGGCGGGAGAAGTACGTCAGCAGCAAGTGACGCCGCAGTGCGGTTCGCCGGATGTCTGCCTGGTGCGGGCATCTCCGCTGGATGTCTCAGTGGGCTGGAATCGACCCCCTCGCGAGGTACGTTGCCAACGCGCGGTCTTCGATCTCGTACTCGCCCTTTTCACCCTTGGGTGCCAGCACCAGGTTCTTCACCAGTCGATTGACGGCGGTTTGAACCCGTTGGGGGTTGCACGCGTTCTTCTCCTCCAGTCGATCAGTGACCATGGCGCTGAAGTCCGTACTGAACAGGCTCTCCGGCTGGTGGGTTGCCAGGTGCTGCAGGATGATCCTGTCGATCGGTTTCAACCTCAGCCACTGCTCGCGTAGACCGGTTTCGCCTATCTCGTGCTGCCAGCGGCGCAGGCCATCCCACGGATCCGATGTGATGCCAACCACCATGTGCAGGATGATCTGGTTGAGGTAGAGCGGCACCCGGGCAATGCGTTCGAAGACGCTGGCCAACTCCACCTGATCAACCTTGCGTCCGGTCATCTGCGCAAAAATGTGGGCGCGGTTGGCCACAAAGTCGTTGCCCAGCTGCGGCAGAGGCAATGAAAGCGCCGCGTCAAACAGCGGCGCTCTACGCTTGCGGAACATCTCATTGAGTGCGTCGCGGGAGGAGCCTGTAAAGAAGAGTTTCAACTTCGGCTGCAGCTCAAGCATCGAAGCGCGGAAGCAGGCGACGAAATCCTCGTGCATTCCGGCAGCGAGCGTCTGGAACTCATCCAGGATCAGCAGAACCGGCTTGTTGCTGGCCTGCGCCAGATTCTGCATTGCGGTTCTGAGCCTGCCTTGCAGGTCAGCTTGCGCACCCGTCTTTGTCCACTCGGCGTGTACCCCTGATCCCGCGTAAGCCGTCTTGGCGGTCACCTTGTCAGGCTTGATGGCCTTCGACAAAAGGCCCTTGGGCCGCGCGGCGGCTTCCAGCTCCTCCACAAGAGCTACTTCCGGATGGTCCCGCCTGACCCATAGGTCGATGTAGCACGCCCGCCAGCCCCACGCCTCAGCCGCCGGGACGAGGTCGTTCCTCACGAAGAGGGTCTTCCCCATACGCCGCGCGGCGAACATGGTGATGGCATGGGTAAGCCCGGAGCCCAGCGCCTGATGGACCGTGTGGACCAGATCCCCGCGGGGGAAGTAGTGGATGTCGGCGAGCGTATTCATTATGGATCTTTACGGCCAAAACCATAATTATGATTTCCTTCATAAGATTCCATAATTCGTGGAGAAGTGCTGTGACCCTTCCCACACAACGGCTGGGCCAGAAACGCCAGCGCCCGACGCAGAGCACAGTTCCAGAAAGTGAGCCTGCACCGGCAGCCTGGCCTGTGGGGGCGAACGCAACTCCGCTACGCTTGCGCGAACCCGCCGCCACGCGTGGATGCCGAGAGGGGAGCATGGAGCACGAAGTAACCGAAGAGGTGATCCAGGCGGCTCGGGCACACCCGGGCGGCTTCAGCGAGCGCGACAACCTCCAGGAACCGATGAGATGAGATCGATCTCCGCCACCGGTGAATATGGATTGATCGTCCGCAGGGATGCATTGCGTGCCAAGTTCATCGCAGATGCCCTCGTCCTGCAGGCAATGGAAGTGGATGCGCCGCTGGACATGGATGAGGACCTGATGTCGTTTGGGCCTGCATTCGGAGACGAAGCCCTTCAAGAGTTCGTACGGCGCCTGCGAACGCTTGGTCTCAGCCCTGTCGACGACTTCTGCACGCTCTGTCTAGATCTGCCAAATTGGTGTCGCATCAACGTCGGACTGTCTCGAGAATGAGGCGCCCCGGAACGAATTGCCTCTACCCGAGCAGCGGAGAATCGAGGACCAGCTACCATGAATCGCGATGAGTTAAGGAGCGCTCTCGCGCTTAGAGAGGTCAATGAATGTCTCTACTCCATCGACAAACTTGCGGATCAAAGTGAGTCCTACTCTGTCGTAAGAGTGGGTGACGGATGGGGCGTGCTGTACAAGGAGCGAGGGGAGTTCATTGCTGTAGCGGCTGGACTCACTGAGGACCAAGCCTGCAACCTGCTCCACGAGATGCTTGCGGATGCGTTCTGCTGGTCGCAAAACGGAACACCAGGCGCTTGGTAGCCCAACCGCGGCAACGGCAATCGTGAGTCCAGCAAGAATGGGCGCGGTCCTTATCCCGTCACCTGAACAAATAGAATAATGAGGAAATCATGAGCAGCTTGTCCGAAAGACTGCTGAACTTTGCCGGATCAGTATCTGCTGCGACCAATGCGCCCGACGACTACCCGGACTACAAAGTTGAGCTGTGGGGTGACATGGAGCGTACGTACAAGATGAACAAGCAGGCGGTGCTGGAGGATTGGGCGGCAGTGAGGGGGCTGATCAAACGGGATCTGGATAAGGTGGCAATGATAGACGAGAGCCTGCAGATCGCCTTCTCAGCATTCGACGCCGGCAACAAGGCGCTGGGGCGGGCGAAGATGTTCGAGATATACAACCTTGAGTTGCGGAAGCTTAGGTAGCTGAACTCCATGACGGTGATGAGCGAGACAGCTGGCTCTGGTGTTCACAGGGCATTGTTATCCAGGCTCATGGCTGAGCTGGACCGTGCCGAAGGTTGAAGTGTTGTACACAGCATTGGAAGATTCCCAACCCATCCGTGAGTTCTGAAAGTGAAGAAACCTATTCAGTTCGATCCATCCAAGGGATTTCCTGTCGGCGACGACATCAGCTACACCTGCGAGATGTGTGGTGAATCACTGCCCTCGTTGCCGGTCAATGCGGTCGCTTGCAAGTGCCGCAACATCGTTGTCGATGCCGATGCGGGCAGAGTCTCAGTGAAAGACGAATCAAAAATCAGGGCATACCATTCACCCGGGGCCTAGCCCTTGATTGCCCTCCGCTCTACAAATTCCCTCGGCACGTGGTCAGTCAGCCAGACGCCATTGTCAGCCTGGAAGAACGTATAGCCCTGTTGATGCATGCGAAGCGCATCAACTGTCAGCACGATAGGACTGCCGTAACGCTGGCCAACGGTCGTGGCGGTGGTGGTGTCCTCGGAAAGGTGCACATGGTGTCGCTGGCCCGGACGCAGCCCTTCCGTCAGGATCGACTCAAGGTTCCGCGTCGCCGTTCCGTGGTAGAGCAGTGCAGGGGGAACCTTGGCAATGTGCTGTATGGCAACGCTATCGGTGGAGTGACCCTGCACTGCACGAATGCGGCTGTTGTCATCGGAGAGCGTGAAGCGCTTCTTGTCGTTCGTGCTCACGATCTGCTGGATAAGTGCCAGATCCAGCTCTCGGCCGGCGGACGTTGCGCCGGCGATCAGTGCATCAACGTCAGCCCACCCTTCGGTGTCCAGCGTCAGCCCGATTGCCTCGGGCTGATGGCGTAGTACGTAGCTGAGGAACTTGCTGGTCTCTGTGAGTTGCTTTGTCATCTGTCTATATCCTCAAGCCGGCGTGTACGCTGATTCAATTGGCAGCGCCGCTCTGGCCTCATCCAGCCTGTCCTCCCTTACCAACCCGCAGATCCGATGGGCCAGCGGCGTGACATCGGTGACACGCTGGATCCACTCCCCGGTGTACAGCCGCACGGCCTCCCCACTCAATCCGATCTGGATGGCACGGTGCTCCAGCGGCGGGTGGTGCAGGTCACGCTCGGGGTCCCATTGGATGCGGACCGGTGAGCGGCTCTTGAGCGCCTCCCATTCCTGTGCGTCCATGCCCGGTTCGGGGTGGCTGGCACAGCCGTGAGCCAGCGCCCATGCGAAGCCCTCATGGGTGATGTCGATGGCCAGGATTCGGGACTGACCCGCATCCTTGTAGCCCCATCCGGCGCGATACATCATCCACAGGAAGGAGGGCTTGATCCATGTCATCCGCTCCATCTTGAAGGGCGGGGCGAAAAAGGTCTGGTGCTTGAGGGCGCTGTCGGCGATGGAGTCCGAGTAGGCCTGGTAAACGCGAAGGGTGGAAGCGTCGTACTGGGCGCGGATCTGCCGCGCCGGAATCGTTGTCGTTGTCATTTCGCTCCTTATAGCCGAGCTCGCGCAGCCGATCGCCCAGCGGGCGACGGGCGGTCGTTTGCATTGGATCATCGGCGGCGCCGCGGCCATTGATTTCGCTCAGACATCCGGTCGGCAAAAGACGCTGGACATCGATCCTCTTGGCGAATGAGAATGCGGCGACAGAATGTGTCCCTACGGAAACCAGTACGTGGTGAACATGGTGAACACTGGAAATGCGGAAAGTGGCCCTTCCGATTTCTCCTTCATGTGGTCTTTCTGGGACTCCGATCCTCTGGTGCCCTGGAGCTGGCGAGGTGGGACGACAGCGGTGGCCATGGAGATGCCTCCCATTGCGGTGGCACACCTTGCAGCCCACAATCTGGTTGCGATCATTGGGAACTACGCTGAGTTTGGCTCTGAGAATCTTCGCTTGTACTCCTACAGCGGCGAGTTCATCAGGTCTTACAAGGCGCCCGACCTCGGCAAGGATGCGCACTTTGGGGCTATCGCGCAAACCGCCGGAGGCGTAGAGGTCGTAGTTGGCTGCTACCAGGAAACCCGCTGGCTGGAGCTCGCTGGAGAATTCAGTCTCGATCATGGATCAGCCGCGCGGGTTCGCAGAAGCTACTAGCGGGAACAACCACACCGGTACTTCCCCGAAGCGTCGGCTCATCAGACTTACGGCCAAGAGGTTGCTTACATGCACCATCCACGAATCATGTCTTCAGAGATCGCCAGGGCCGTCGAACTTGCCAGCGCGGAAGGGAACGAGATATTGCGCGTGTCAGATGGGTGGACAAAAGTACGACAGGTCGTGCATATGAAGCGGCCACTGACCAACGCTCTCAGAATCCGGACATCCCTCTTGTCGTTGAGACACTGGACGACAGAGCCGACGCCTCACAGCAGCGCGGAAGTAGGGTTCTCTGATGACGTTGAGCGGGTCGCGTTGACCTTCCCCCGCGTGATTCCTCAACACACGAGGCAGTGAGATGAATCCTGGTGTTTCCATGGATGAGGATGTCAACGACTATTTCGATATGATAGTCACAAGCTTGAGCTTGAGCTTTGGCTACTGCTTGTCGCAATCAGAAGACCTGGTAAGGGAGTATTACCGCAAGTTCACTGATCCGATCTTCTGCTCATCAATAGGGATGCGCGTGCAGGATGACGAGTTTTTCTTCCACGAGGGAGTTCTCGGGATGGCGCTCAGAGTTCAGTACTACTTGGTGCTGAAAGGAAGTCCACGTCGAGACGCATTCATTGACTGGCGTAAAGAATTCGTGGCTGCATGCGTTCGTGGCGGTCCATATGCTGCCCGCTGAAACCTTGGTTGGCTCCCTGCTCGCTCCATTCCTGGATAGCGTCCTCACCAGGTACGAGGCTGTCGACGTAGTAACCACCCGGATTGCAGGTCGTACTTACGTAACTGCCGGTGATCTCGGCTTCTCCTTGGTGTCCGAGGACGGGGAATCAATCGACACTGTTCAGATACATGGCGAAGGTTCGGGCTATGGCGCCAGCGCACTTCTGCTTCCATGGGCGCTGCTGATGTCCGATTCGTGCTCGGTCGCGCGATCCAAACTTGGCGCCCCCATTCGATCTGGAGGCGGGGACCTCAATCCCCTGACAGGGCAGGCAATACGAGATTGGGATCTGTTCGCTGCAGGAAAGTATCACTGTCACTTGGAGTACTTGCCGGGCAACGCTGGCATTTCCCTCCTGTCGATCAGGCCTGCGCCGAACTAGAAACGTGATGGCGTCATTGGGACTTCAACCCTTGGGTGTGATGCCGCGCATCTCAGATCAGATCAGATCAGCGCGAAGAGTTGGCTCGCGTAGCCCTGCGAACTGAAGCGATCTCCGCATGATTTCCCAATGCATGAGGAAGTGATATGGACCCACCTATTTCCCCGGACGAGGATGTCGACGACTACTTCGGCGAGATTGCCACGGCCCTTGGTCGCCATTTCGGCTATCCAATCTCGCACTCCGAGGCACTTGTACGAGAGTATTACGGAAAATTCATCGATCCTGCTTTTTGTAGATCAATAGGATTCCGAGTTCACGACGATGAGCTCTTCTTCCATGAAGGAGGCTTCGAAATGGTTCTAAGCATTCACTACTACTTGGTGTTGAAAGGAGATCCCAGTCGAGAGGCCTACCTTCGCTGGCGCAGAGAGTACGTAAGCGCGTACCTGGGAGCCTGAAGAAACCCCTATCGGCACCTGGCGAAAGCGTGCGCCGACATTACCTTGATTGTCTCCGGCTGACTGGCTCGCACTTGGGCTTCAGCTGCTGTCTGTATTGGGGAGCCGCGGACAGTGCTGGTTGCCATGCCCCATAGCCTGCTGATGCAGTTGCACGCTGACGGCAGGCCACTCTGGAAGGACCTGCCACGGCAGAAGGAAAGACGTAATGCCCTACTATTTCGAGCTTTCAAACATCCCTTACGGCTACAAGCATCCAAAGGGGGCCTTCAGGTTCGCACTCGATTGTGTCCTTACATACAATCGAATCGAGGAGCTGTCATGGTTGACGACCGATGGACACAGGGTTGGCGGAGTTGAGGGGGATCCCGGTTGGGAGATCGAGCGCCGCGATTCGAGCAGTCCCATTGATGAGCCCGGCTACGAAGCATGGCCAGCATGGGCGAGCTTCAGGGCACACGTGCCTCAGGAAGAGTGTTACCTCGCGCACCCAGAGTTGTTCATGAGCGGGGTCTATTTCTATGGGCGAGTCTGCAGTGCACTTGAGCGCTACGTTCGAGCGGGTGGTGCCGAAATGGAGCTGGCGAAGGCGCTGCTTGCACGCCTGCACGAAGACGAGAGCCGCTGGTCACTCGGAAGACCACCGTATGTTCACGAAGCTGCCAAGCCCATCGTCGTGAGCAGGATGAAGGTAGTGAGCATCTGTTGGTTGTCTGAGGCTGCGTGTGAAGCTGAGGTAGAGCTTAGCGATGGCGAGGTGTCGTGCGTTGTGTTCTCCCAGCCATGCGCGGCCCGCGTGGGCGATGAGGTGACTGAGCCGCTTCACGTGCTCAGCATCAGACACGCCATGCTCTCGGATCAGCGTCAGGTCGTGATCAAGAAGGTCGCCGACAGTGAGCTGATGCAAAATGTGGTTGCCAGAGTGCTCGATGCCGCCAAGCAGATTCTTGCAGTGGGTGGCCTGACTCTGATAGTTGAAGATTATCTTCCTGGAGGTCTGCAGAACGGGGATATGATCCAGTTCGAATGCGCGCGAATTGACCTGTGGTGAGGCCTCATTAGCCGCACCGAGGCAGGGTAGGGGGCTACTCGGGGCTTCAACATAACTTGCTAGTGGTCCGATAGGCATCGAACAAGGGGTGATGCGGATATGATTGTAGTAATCGATGGAAGTAAGATCGGAAGTGAGCGGGAGCTGCACGAACTTCTGCACGCCAAGCTGAGGCTTGGCGACTTCTATGGCTATAATTCGGCCGCCCTTTGGGATCGACTGACGACGGACGTCGAGCGACCCATCCAGATCATCTGGAAGAACGCTATGCAAAGTCGTCTCACCCTTGGTGATGCCACATTCGATAGATACGCAAAGCTCTTCAATGACGTCGAAGCGCAGGACGCGGAGCAGGCGCTGGAACTTCGCCTTGGGTTCACCGTCACATAGTCCGAGAGGTCACATGGCGCTGACAGCCGGGCTCCGCCACCACGGTAGCCTCCCCATTCCGCCGCTCGTTTCCCGCAGGACAGCCGTGCGGTTCTCAGGGGTACAGAACGGTTGCATGGACGAGCCCTCAGAGTTACTCGATTCTCCAGAGTTGAACGTCCACTGATCTGCTTCCATGGGAGTCGCTGATGTCCGATTCGCGGTTGGCCGCGCGATCCAAGCTTGACTCCCCCCGTTCGAACCGCGGGCGGGGACCTCAATCCCCTGACAGGGCAGGCAGTACGAGATTGGGATCCGTCGGCTGGGAGGCTTCGAGCTGGCGCTCAGCCTTCACTACTACTTGGTGTTGAACGGTGATCCAAGTCTAAAGGCCTACCTTCACTGGCGCAGGGAGTACGTAAGTGCGTACCTGCGATGCTGAAGAATCGCCTCCGATGGTTGCGATCACGTGTGTGGTTCGAGCGGGCACGCACGGCGATGAAGTCCGCCGAACGTAGTCTGGTGGAGCCCGCGCTGGAACCAGCTTACTGGGCCGCGGGGCTCAGGAGCGCTCAGTGGTCCGTAGTGCCAGTCTGATTGATTGTTGCTACCGAACTCATCTTCTTCATATGCGCAGTCTGTTGGTAGCTGCGCTTTCAGCGCCATATGCGTCATCGAGAAGGTTTTGCCTACCGAAGTCCGGAAATCAAGAGGCACAAACAATTTCCCATCGTTGGCAGCGGCGCGCATGGTGTGTTCCGGAGCGTAGAAACTCCAAAAACACGAGAATTGGATGTCCTGCGTCGGGAGGGTGGCTAATACAACACCCTCGTGGAAATACGCCCGCCGATTTTTCGTGTTTTACGGTTTCTAACCTCCCGACTCCCTCGCCATCCCGGCGGGGGATCTTCCTACTGGAGGCACACCATGAAAAGGCAGCGACCCGACGACAGCTACAACGACTACCCTTCCCAATCCGCGATTGCCCGCCGCGCACGCGAACGCCGGGCGCAATCCGCACCGTGCACGCCACCCGCGCACTTCCACGAAGAGCTGAAGGTTCCCTACCTCAAGATCCGTGGCCAGTGGCTGCGGCAGATGGGCTTCAACGTGGGCCGCAAGCTGCAGATTGAAGCCTGCGCGGGAGTCATCACCATCAAGCTGCTGGGCACGCCGGCAGTGGAAGACCCACGGGTGCCCCGGTTCGTGGAACGTACGATCTTCCACGGCGAGATCAACTCTGACCTGGGGCAGTTCCTTCCCGAGGACGTCATCCCATGAAGAAGCAGGTCTACTTACGGGTGAAGGTGGACCCCGGTCTTCGTCGCGCCTTCCAGCTCTCCGCGTGGCGCAGCGAACGATCGCCTGCCTACGTGCTCCGGTCCTTGATCCAGAACTGCGTGTCCTTGGATCGGAACCTCAATGGCCTTGATATCGAGGTCTGGGGCGATTCCTTCCCGCTGGAAAATGAAGCGGCGAGCCGGCCGAACCGCCAGCGCCAGCGGTGAAACGACAGCAACGCCACTTCTACTCAGATCGCGTTGCCATGTAAGTGTTCGCACCACGCACCAATGCAAACCCGGTTATGGGCCCGTATCCGGCACGTTGCACGTTCAGCACCATTTCCTGGTCGGTCATGATGAAGGCCGTGCTGGACTGTGCATGCAGTTCAAGCCGCTGCGCGCCGAACAGCGCGTATTGCAAAAACAGCCGTTCGCCGTCGGCGATGAGCAATGTCGGCTTCCCTGGCAACTGGTACGTCCCGGCGATCTGCTGGCTGTACTCTTCATCATCAGCAACAGCTACCTACTCGGTGTCGATACCGTCATGGTGGTGCGGCCAATTGAAGTGGGGGGGAGACATTGCGATTGACTTCGTAAATCTGTCTTCGTTTGCCTCACCAATGGGTTGGCTCGTCAGGGGTACCGGGAAGGTAACCAACATCCCGAACTTTACCTACTCTACGGGCGAGCTCACGACCGCTGGCGTCGTTGAAGGTGGCCTGTTCGTGTATGGAATCGCCAAGGGAGTTCGCGCGGCAGCCGCGGTGGCTGAGCATGTGCCGTTCGTCTCACGCGGTTTGATAGCCCGTGAGACGGAAGGGTGGGGGTTGGGGGCGGACAACTTCACCACGCTGTATCACGGTACAACGCCGGAAGGCGCTAACGCGATTCGGACGCAGGGGATTGACCTTGCAAAGGGCAATGATGCCAGCGATTTCGGCCAAGGCTTCTACCTGACGGGTTCCAAGGAAGAAGCCCTCAGTTCTGCTGCGCGCAAAACTGACGTAGGGGAAGAAGCCTTCGAGGTTGTCGTATACAAGATTGCAAATTATCAGTTGGATAAGCTCAACAAACTAGAGTTCGATGGATCAAACGAAGAATGGCAGAGTTCCGTTTGGAACCATAAGAGACCGCAAGATGCGACGCGTATCCAGCCTCACGGGGGAGGGGCATATGGTATGGTCAAAGGCCTGCTGTGCGCTTCGATACAGTGATAGGACGGGTAAGATGTTCTCACTAACGAAGCGATCTGACCAAACAAGCATTCATGCCGAGAGGGCGGCGGACCTGTTTAATTGGCATGTGGAGAGTTAGGGTGAATCAAAGTATCCGCGCGGACGAGGATGTGAATGACTATTTTGACATGATAGCCCAAAGTTTGAATTTAACTTTTGGCTACTCACTTGCGCGATCAGAAGAGTTGGCCAGGGAATATTACGAGAAGTTTACCGATCCAGATTTTTGTGGATCGATTGGGGTGCGGGTGCAAGACGATGAGTTTTTATTCCATGAGGGCGCACCCGGAATGGCTTTAAGAGTTCATTACTACCTGGTGCTGAAAGGAGATCCCAGTCGAGAAGCCTTTATTGACTGGCGCAAAGAATTTCTTATTTCTCGTCGACGGGGTTGAAATGGCAGTCCTGATTGAAGGCATATCTGTGGTAGTTCGTTGTGATAAGAATCTGGGCGCCTATCAAGGTGGTGTCGCACAGTTCAAGCGGGATGTTCCGAACGATTCCCTGCGTGCTGACGGGAAGCTCGCAGCCGTGACCTTCCTGAATCCTGTGGACGTTGAGACGTATGTAAGGACGCTTGAGTCAAGGGGTCTTAGGTTCAAGGATGAGTTGGGGGCTCTAGACATTGTTGTTGTGGATCAGCGCTCAGGCTTCTGTTTTCCTTGCAGCTGGGCAGAATTTGGGCGAACAGAATGGAACGGGGAGTCGGATAAGGAAGTCTCAGTTTGCGCAGTGGGCGCCGACTTGCCTCAGCCAGTCGTCGTCCCGGATGGCTGGAGTTTTGACAGGTCGTTGAGTGCCAGTCACCACTTCATTGGCGAACAAGGACTTCCTCCTGCCATGCGTCTGGTGCGTAGGGAGGAAGAGTTGGATGTCTACCTGGACGACGCGACAGGTGTGGAGTT
The DNA here is from genome assembly GCF_029959395.1 of Stenotrophomonas sp. PS02300. Classification (NCBI taxonomy): domain Bacteria; kingdom Pseudomonadati; phylum Pseudomonadota; class Gammaproteobacteria; order Lysobacterales; family Lysobacteraceae; genus Stenotrophomonas; species Stenotrophomonas sp. PS02300. The sequence continues at coordinate 15,031 of NZ_JASCOP010000002.1, read as the reverse complement.
CTTCTCGAGGCGCTTCAAGTAAGCGAAGCAATGTCGCGGTGCGATACGCTACGTGGGAGTCCGTTTCCGGGGTACGCAATCCCGCGGGTGCGCGGGGCGATCTTCAATGAGGTGCAGCAGTTCAATGCCGGCCGGGGCGAATACGACGCGGGCCCAGCACGTGAGCGGCTGCAGTCGGTGCGAAGGGGCCAACCGGCAGAGGATGCCAGCCCGCTTGATCAGCTGGTCAACGACATCGCTGGCGTTGCATGTCTCGAGCGCGGCGAATCATTCCCTCCGACCAATGCCACGGCCTTCACCCACTATCGAGCTGGATACACACATGCCCACCCAGAACAATCCTTTCCCAATCATGCTCGACGCCATGGTGGTGACTTCCGAGTACATCACCAAGGGGCGGCTGCCGGTGCTGTACGTGTGCCGCGAAGTGGACGAGGAGGAGGAGACGTGGCAGTTCCATTGTGGCAATGGAGATTTCACCATGGAGCGCATGCAGCTGGTCCGACTGGACAACATCCTTCGCCTCGACGACACGCTGGTTGCGCTCGCCCAGTTACCGGCGGGGCATTTCGCTACCCGAGAGTCCATCGATGCTCAATGGAAAGTAGCGGCGCTTCCAGAAGAGTGAAGAGGCAGGGCGCTGTGGGCAGCCATAGCCCCAATGCATGCTTCCGAGGTGTCATCTCGCCGTAAGCACGCCGGAGGCGGAATCTATTTGATCATCGATGCAGGGAGAATCAGTAGTGAGCCAATTGCGAAGGGTATCGGGCACCGTGGTAAGGCTCTGTTGCCAGTCCTGCCATAAAACGTTCCCTCACTTCCGTTTTGAAGGGGAGGGCGATGCCGACACTGCGGGGCTCGGATCCTTGTCAAGCTGTATGAAGAATGAGGTAGTAATTGCCGAGATGAGTACTTCTGAATGGAACAACTCCGAGAGCTCGGGTGCTCACAAATTTCAGGACAGGCTCTCCAGCCAGCTCGGTCGTTCGGACCTCAGGGCTGTGCAATTGCTGCGAGTCCACCATTCCCAAAGTTCACCTGTCAGCGTCACCTTTCAAGAGTTCCGAAAGCAGTTTGTGCCTCCCCAGGTCACCTATTCGTGCCCATGCTGCACGCACGGCGAGAGCAGCGAGACATCTCAGTCTGTCGTGGAGGAGTACCTGCGATCCGGTGGGCACATAACTTTGATTGGCGATCTCCAGCTATAGCTCCGGACGCAGGAAAGTCGTGTGGCGGCGTGGCGCTCCAACATGGCTGCGCGCTGGTCAATACTCATACGGCGGTCCGACGAACTATGGGTGGTTGGTGCTGGGCAGCAAGGAAGCGTTTCCGAAAATCCAACTCAAAGGTGCAGGAAATGGATAACGATGAGCTGATGTCGGCATCCAAGGTGATCGTGGCAAGGAACGTCGATCATCACGTTCTGGCCGCGACGGTGATTTGGGAGAGCAAGCGCTCCGCGCTGTATCTGACGTGGTACGTAGATCGTCCTGCTACTGACGACGATGAGGAGCTCTGCGAGCACTCGCTTGGAGAGCTGCTTGCTCAGTTCACCGAAGTGGCCAGAGCGTATACCCGCTGTGTCCATGCTCAGTCCGTCGAAGACTTGGCACATCTGGTAGGTCTGGTGTTCCTGCGCAGCTGATGGCTTGGGTGCCGGGCCGAAACCGTTCATCCCCCTTCGGTCACATCCAGCCCGCCCATGCGCCATGCGGCGTGAACAATGCAGTTGTCGATAACTACAACCAAATATTGAAGACCGTAAGGGCCACGCCGGTGAATCCATGAAGCTGGAACTAGTCAAATACAAGTGCGCAAGGTGTACGAGCATGTTTGAGTCTCCCGAAATTGCGTCGGACTCTTACGGTGAGTTCTTGTTGCGCTCACCATCCGGGGCGGTTGTGTACTTGGACGCGCTTCTAGACAAGACTTATGAGGAAGTCGATCAGTTGCTGGCAGCGCACAAAAGGACTGGTAGTCTGAGTGGGTTTGAACGCGCCCAAGTTCTGCGTCGTGTATATGGCGAGATTGCATGCGACAAGGATGCTGATGGCAATCCGTTCACTCTTGCTGCGCATCCGGTATGTCCTGTCTGCGGGAGTCAGGAAATGGCATCTTGGGAGTTCAAGGAGCCGCCGGAATTTGCAGATGTACCTCTAAATTTTGTGGCGCATAACGTTTGGAACAGTTTGTCGGGGGGCGACAAGCTAAAGCTTCTTGAAGGGAGTTTGCTGAGCTGAGCTTCCCCTGTTCTTAGCCTGGCTCCTAAAGAGATGTAACCTACGGCCATGCTTCATCGCTCACTCACGGGGAGTGAGGTGTGGAAGCCGTTCGAGATGACCAGCACGCTGGACAGGGGCGGTGAGATTCTGTTCCAAGGTGGTAGCCTGGTCTTCGGAGTGGCAGAGATACCTGAGCTTTTGAGGGCCGGCAAGGCCGTCTTGGTAGGTGGGAAGGCGGCGTACGAGGCGTGGGCGCTTGGGAGAGCCACGCGTTCGGCCGCAAAGGCCGAGGAGCTTGCTGCTATTTCAGACGGGACTGGCCGAAGGTTGCAAGTCAGTACTGGAGGGCTGCGGAATGAGTTTCCGCTTACCGCAGCGCAAGAAGCTGAAGCGATTGCTTACGCACAGCGCCTTGGCATGCGGGGAGGACGCAAGCTCTTTTGTTCTTGGAGCAGGCCCAAGCAAGCTTTCGGGCGGCAGGGTTTACGCCCGAACTTAGGGGTGCTGAACGTTATACCCTGATTCGCGATGGTCTCGGCCGGTTGCACAGTCAAGGATTGTCAATCCGGGATGTCCGTAGTCAGTTTTGGATTGATGAAGTGGGCAGCTGGTGAGGAGAAAGATGTGAGGATATTGATGACCGTTGCCGATGTATTTTCTGCGTCTGACGGCAGGATTGTGATAGCAGGTGCGGATCACCAAATGGATAATTTCAATAAGGAGGATCTTGAAGCCGCGATAGGCAGTTTCGTAGTTGTCGAGAACCAGGGCGCGCACGCTTCAAAGCGTCTTTCAGTTGTGAGCGTGGACGTTTCCGAGTCAATGGCGGGAAGGAAGAATCTATTCTTGAAATTGGATTTTCCGTTCTCCGGCGGAGAAGGTTTCAAGGGAGCGAGGGCTAGTGTCGAGTAGGTTAGCTTCATGATCCCTCGGAGGCCTGGATCTGTGGCACGCGCTGCGGGCAGGCGATGCCGGGGCCAGCGACCCGCTGGTGGCCCGCTACCGCCCTTGGGCAGAGATGTTGGCTGACCGGATCCATCGCCGTGTGGCCGGGCAGCCATACCCCACTGTATGCTTCCGAGGTGCCTTCTCGCCGCACGCCGCGCCGGCAGCGGAAACCATACGTGCCACGGCAAGACACATCAATGAGCGAAGTTGGCGGGATCTGCAGCAACCGCTGAATGGTGATGCGTCCGACAAGAGCGGGTGGGTCTTGTACGATCCCGCCGATAACTTTCAAGCGGGGAGGTCGTCAATGACAAGGTTGGCTGAACATTTGGCGGATCTTGCTGGAGCAGTTGCGACCGCAGCTGACGCTCCAGATAGATATCCGGAATTCTTGGTTGAGATCTTCGGTGGGGTGCAGCAGGCGTACGAGGCGAACAAGGCTCAGATTCTTGAAGCATGGACCTCGGCGCGGCCGAATTTGAAGCGCGACCTGGATAAGGTTCATCTTATCGATCAACGTCTGGAGTCTGCGTTCGCTGCTTTCGAAGGTGGCGACAGGGAGCTGGGTCGCACTTTTATATTCGAGGTCTACAATCTTCAACTTCGGAAGCTCAGGTGATGGAAGCGGGCGCGCTCGACGATCTTCGAGCGACTCGGTGGAACAGCATTTCTCCTGCCCCTGCCCCTACTTGAACTACAGGCCCAGAAATCATTCGACCATGTGAACTGACGGGCTGACCATGCAGCCCTTCAGGACCTGCCCCGTTTCCTGACGCAATCGGCGCTTGCACCACGGCCTGGCTAGCGTATCCCTTCGGTCACATCCAGCCCGCCCACTCGTCATGGCATGCTGAGACCCTTCAATCCAGGATGCGATCGAAATGCGACTTTCCTGCCGTCCCCTGGCCACCAGCGCGGCGTTGCTGCTACTGGCGGCCTGCCAGGCCACTCCGGAGGCACCCCCGGAAGCGGCTGAGCGCCAGTACGGAACACTGACGTTCAAGCCCTGCACCCTTACCAGCGCCCAGGCCAGCAACAACGTCGAAGCCGAGTGCGCCACCCTGCAGGTGCCTGAGAACCCCGATGCGCCCACTGGCCGCAAGATCGGGCTCAACATCGCCCTGCTGGATACCGCCAACGAAGGCGAGGGCAAGCAGGACCCGGTGTTCTTCCTGGCCGGCGGCCCGGGCCAGTCGGCCACGCAGGTGGCGGCCATCATCAACCAGTCGCTGCGCGATGTGCGCAAGAAGCGCGACATCATCCTGGTGGACCAGCGTGGCACCGGCAAATCCAACCCGCTCAGCTGCGTGGATGCCGAGGGCAAGGAGCTTTCGTTCGACGAGAACGCGGCGGCCACGCCCGAGGTGATCGCCGAGTTCGCCACCCGCTGCGCCGCCGCGCTGGTTGAACGTGCCGACACCCGCTTCTACACCACCACCCAGGCCATTGGTGACCTGGATGCCGTGCGTGCGGCGCTGGGCGTGGACAAGATCAACCTGGTGGGCGGCTCCTACGGTACCCGCGTGGCCCAGCAGTACGCCGCGCGCTTCCCGCAGCACACCCGTGCGGTGGTGATCGACGGGGTGGCGCCGAACGACCTGGCGGTGGGCGGCGATTTCGCCAACACCTTCGAATCGGCGATCGAGCTGCAGTCCGCCCAGTGCCGCAAGGACCCGGCCTGCGCCAAGCGCTTCCCGGTCGATACCCGCACCCAGCTGCGCAACGTGATGACCACGCTGGCCAAGGCCCCGGTGGAGGTGGAATACCGCGACCCGGGCACCGCTGCGGTACGTCGCGACCCGGTCAGTGCCAACACCGTGACCAGCCTGGCCTTCATGTTCTCGTACATGCCGGAACTGTCCTCGCTGCTGCCGGTGGTGCTGGACGAAGCGGCGCAGGGCCGTTACGCGCCGCTGATGTCGCTCAACAGCCTGGCCACCCGCAACATGGCCGGGCAGATGAACCAGGGCATGCAGTGGTCGGTGATCTGCGCCGAAGACGCCGACCGCTACCAGGAAGCCCCGGCCGGCGACCGCATTCTGGGCCCGGAAGTGGCGCGCATGTTCTTCGCCGCCTGCCCGGTGTGGAACGTGGGCACGCGGCCGAAGGACTTCACCGCGCCGTTGAGCACCGACGTGCCGGTGCTGCTGCTGTCGGGCGAGTTCGACCCGGTCACCCCGCCGCGCTACGCCGAACAGGTGCTCAAGCACCTGCCCAACGGCCGCCACATCGTGGCCAAGGGCCAGGGCCATGGCACCCTCGGCGCCGGCTGCATGCCGCGCCTGCTGGCGCAGTTCATGGACAAGGCCGACGCCAAGGCACTCGACGCCTCCTGCCTGGATACCCTCACCGCGGTGCCGGCCTTCACCTCGTTCAACGGATGGGAACCATGATCGTCGCCGAGAACCTGCATAAAGCCTTCAAGACCAAGACCGGCCTGATCAAGGCGGTGGACAACGTCGGCTTCCAGGCCGAGGACGGCCGCATCACCGGCCTGCTCGGACCCAACGGCGCCGGCAAGACCACCACGATGCGCATGCTCTACACGCTCATGGCGCCCGACCAGGGCCGGGTGCTGGTGGACGGGCTGGACGCGGCCACCCACCCGGTGGAAGTCCGTCGCCGGCTGGGCGTGCTGCCCGACGCACGTGGGGTGTACAAGCGGCTGACCGCGCGCGAGAACATCGCCTACTTCGGCGAGCTGCACGGCATGAGCGCGGCGCACATCCGCGAGCGCACCAAGGTGCTCTCCAAGGCGCTGGACATGGAAGACATCCTGGACCGCCAGACCGACGGCTTCTCGCAGGGGCAGCGGACCAAGACCGCCATCGCGCGCGCGCTGGTGCACGACCCACGCAACGTGATCCTGGACGAACCCACCAACGGTTTGGACGTGATGACCACCCGCGCGCTGCGCGGGTTCCTGCGCGAGCTGCGCGACGAAGGCCGCTGCGTGATCTTCTCCAGCCACATCATGCAGGAGGTGGCCGCACTGTGCGACACGATCGTGATCATCGCCAAGGGCACGGTGATGGCGGCCGGCACCGCCGATGAACTGCGCGCGCTGACCGGCGAGGCGAACCTGGAAGATGCCTTCGTGAAGGCGATCGGCAATGAAGAAGGACTGCACGCATGAGCGCGTTTGCCACGTTGTTGACCGTCATGCGCAAGGAACTGCGCGACCTCTCGCGGGACCGCCGGACCCTGGCGCTCACCCTGCTGCTCGGGCCATTGCTGTACCCGGTGCTGATCCTGGGCATGGGCAAGCTGGCCGAGACCCGCTTCAAGACCCAGATCGACACCCCCCTGGACATTCCCACCATCGGCCGCGAGCACGCCCCCAACCTGGTGCGCTTCCTGGCATCGCAGGGGCTCAACGCGGTGGACCCGCCGAAGGACCTGACCGCTGAGATCCGCGACCAGAAGATCGACATCGCGCTGCGTATCAGCCCGGAGTTCGGCAAGGACTGGGCAGAGGGCCGGCCGGCACTGGTGGAGATCGTGCAGGACAGCACCCGCCGCGATGCCGATATCCCCACCGCACGCCTGAAGGCGGCGCTCAGCGGCTACAGCCAGCAGGTGGGCGCGCTGCGGCTGCTGGCGCGCGGTATCGACGCGCAGGTGGCACGCCCGCTGGACGTGGCCACCCAGGACCTGGCCACGGCCGAGGCCAAGCGCGGTGTGATGCTGTCGCTGCTGTTGCCGATCCTGCTCACCATCACCTCGTTCCTGGGCGGTGCGTACCTGGTGATGGACACCACTGCGGGCGAGCGTGAGCGGCAGTCGCTGGAGCCGTTGCTGGCCACCCCGGCCCGGCGCAGTGCCATCGTCAGCGGCAAGATCGCCGCGGCCTGCGTGGTGGGCGTGGTGTCGCTGCTGCTCACGCTGGCGGCGTTCAAGCTCAGCGCGCAGCTGTCCACCGGCGCGGCGGCACGGCAGCTCAACATGGGCCTGCTGTCGATGCTGCAGATGCTGTTGGTGATGATGCCGATCCTGTTCATCGGCACCTCGCTGCTCACCTTCCTCTCGGCCGCGGCCAAGAGCATGAAGGAGGCGCAGAGCCACATGACGTGGCTGATGCTGCTGCCGATGCTGCCCGGCTACGCATTGATGGTGTACCCGGTGAAGTCCGAGCTGTGGCAACTGGCGGTACCGTTCCTGGCACAGAACCAGATGCTGCTGAAGATCATCCGCCACGAGCCGATCAGTGCGCAGATGTGGGCGGTGTACCTGGTGGCAGGCTTTGGCTTGGCCGCACTGCTGTGGTTCGCGGCAGTACGCCGTTACCACCAGGAGCGGCTCGCGATCTCCGGTTGAGCCCACAAAAAACCCCGGATCGCTCCGGGGTTTTTCTTTTGCCCATCAACCGTGGATCAACCGCCCGGTGCGAACGACAGCGTGCGGCGGGTGGTGACCGGGGCGCTGACCGGTTCGAACTTCCAGCGCTTGACCGCGTTGAGCGCCTCGCGGTCGAAGATGCGGGCCGGGGTGGCGCGCAGCACGCGCGAGCTGGTGACCGAACCGTCGGTGCCCACGGTGATTTCCACCAGCACTTCGCCCGAGGTGCCGGCGCGCAGCGCGTCGGTCGGGTAGCGCGGGGCCGGGGTGCTGATCGGGCGCAGTGCGGCGGCAGCGGCCGGTGCGGCGGTGGGCTGGCGGGCAGCGGCGGCCTGGGCGGCAGCGGCCGCCTGCTGGCGCTGTTCGGCTTCGCGGCGGGCCGCAGCCTGGCGTTCGGTGTCCTGGCGCTCGCTTTCGCGGCGGGCCGCATCCTGCTGCGCGGCGATCTGCTTGGCCGCTTCGGCTTCGGTGGCCTGCTGCTGGCGCTGCTGGTCGGCCAGCAGCTTGACCTTGTTCTCAGCGTCCTTCTTGACCTTGTCGGTCTCTTCCTGGGTGCGCTTGAGGGCGGTCTGCATGCCGTTGGTGATGCCCGACTTCAGGCGCGGCAGCGCCGGTGCGGTGGGGTCCACCTTCTCGATCAGCGCCACCAGGCGCTGGCCTTCGGTGAAGTCCTCGCGGGTCAGGCTCTGCTCGGCGGCGATCAGCGTGTACGGCAGCAGGTCCGACAACGCGCTCTTGATCGAGGCATCGTCCGGCGTCTTCTCGCGCAGCGCCAGGTAGTACTCCATGGCGTTGTCGCCGGCCGGGCCGTACATGCGGTTTTCGCGCAGGGCCTTGCTGGCCAGGTCACGCAGTTCCTCGGTCCCCATTGACTGGACCTTGGCCGAAACCGCCGGCGCCGGCGGCGCGGCGGCAGGTGCGGCGGCCGTGGCAGCCGGTGCGGTCGGCGCGGCCGGAGCCGTTTCGTCCTTGCCCGAGCAGGCGGCCAGAGCCACCACCAGGGTCAGCGGCACCAGCAGGCGCGCCTTGGTGTTCGTGTTGACGTGCGACATCCAACTCCCCTTTGAAGAACGACGATACGTAAGGCCTGATGCGGTCAGGCCGACCGAAGCCCCGGTACGTTTCCCAGCGTCCGGCGCGGTGCAGCAGGTGCCCAATCTAGCATCCCCGCGCCCTGCTTTGCAGGGCCGGGGCGGGCAGGGCGGGCGCTTAGTGCGCCAGCGACTTGCTGGGGGTGTGGGCCATCAGCTTGTCGGTGTAGGCAATGCCGATCGCCGACAGGATGAATGCGGCGTGGATGATGGTCTGCCACATCACGCCGCTGCCGGTCATGGTGGAGCACTTGAACGAGGCTTCCACGGACGGGCCGTACTTGGCCACGGCATCCAGCACCGCGGTGACGTACTCGGGGCTGCTGCACGCCGGCAGGCCGTCCAGGTTGCCGGCACCGATGAAGGTCTTGAGCAGGTGGATCGAGGAGATGCCGATGATCGAGAGCGCCAGCTTCACCTTCAGCACGCTGGCATTGACGTGGCTCAGCCACTCCGGCTGGTCGGGGTGGTTTTCCAGGCGCAGGCGCGAAACGAAGGTCTCGTAGCCGCCCACGATCACCATCACCAGCAGGTTGGAGATCATCACCACGTCGATCAGGCCCAGCACCAGCAGCATGATTTCCTGCTCGCCCATGGCATTGGCCTTGTGGACCAGGTGCCACAGCTCCTTGCCGAACAGGAACACGTAGACGCACTGCGCCAGGATCAGGCCCAGGTACAGCGGAAGCTGCAGCCAGCGCGAGGCGAAGATCAGGGACGACAGGGGGCTGATGGGCTTTTCGGTCGAGCTCATGCTGGAATGCTGCGTTGCGGGGGACGCCGCAGAGTAGCGGGCCTTCATGACCCTGCCAACCCAACTGACGCACTAGACTCGGCATTCCTGAACCGCTGGGTCCTGTCATGATCGATCTGTATTACTGGCCTACCCCGAACGGCCACAAAGTCACCCTGCTGCTGGAAGAGCTGGGCCTGCCGTACACCATCAAGCCGGTGAACATCGGCAGCGGCGACCAGTTCAAGCCCGAATTCCTCGCGATCTCCCCCAACAACAAGATGCCGGCGCTGGTGGACCACCAGCCCACCGACGGGGGCGCGCCGCAGAGCGTGTTCGAATCCGGGGCGATCCTGCTGTACCTGGCCGAGAAGACCGGGAAGTTCCTGCCGGCCGATACCCGCGGCCGGGTGGCGGTGCTGGAATGGCTGTTCTGGCAGATGGCCGGGCTGGGCCCGATGAGCGGCCAGATGGGCCATTTCAATGTGTACGCGCCCGAGCAGATTCCGTATGCCATCGGGCGCTACGGCAACGAAGTGCGGCGCCTGCATGGGGTGATGGACAAGCGCCTGGCCAGCAGCGCCTACCTGGGCGGCGACGACTACAGCATCGCCGACATGGCCAGCTACCCCTGGATCGGCGCGTACGACAAGCTGCCGGCCGATTTCGCCGCGTTCCCGAACCTGAAGCGCTGGCACGACGCCATCGCCGCGCGCCCGGCGACCCAGCGGGCCTACGCGTTGAAGCACCAGGTCAACCCGGATGCCGGCAAGCCGCTCAGCGACGAAGAGCGCAAGCACCTGTTCGGCCAGCGGTAATCGTCGGGGCGGGCACCTCCCACGGGCACCCGCCCCCCGGTTTTGGTTAGGATGGTCCGCTCCCAACCGCCCCACCGGACCGGGACCGCCCAGCCGCCGCCGGAAGATTCCATGCGCCACATTGTTGCCTCGCTCGCCCTCATGCTCGCCTCGACCACCATCGCCCACGCCGAAAAGCTCACCCTGGATGCCATCACCGGCCCGTTGCCGCTGTCCGGCCCGACCCTGATGAAGCCCAAGGTGGCGCCGGATGGCTCACGCGTGAGCTTCCTGCGCGGCAAGGAGGCCGACCGCAACCAGCTGGACCTGTGGGCGTATGACATCGCCAGCGGCCAGACCCGCCTGCTGGTCGATTCCAAGGTGGTGCTGCCCGGCGATGAAACCCTGAGCGATGCCGAAAAGGCCCGCCGCGAGCGCCAGCGCATTGCCGCCATGACCGGCATCGTGGATTACCAGTGGTCGCCCGACGCGCGCACCCTGCTGTTCCCGCTGGGCGGCGAACTGTATCTGTACGACCTGGACAAGCAGGGCAAGGCCGCCGTGCGCCAGCTCACCCACGGTGAGGGCTTCGCCACCGATGCCAAGCTGTCGCCGAAGGGCGGCTTCGTCAGCTTCGTGCGCGACCGCAACCTGTGGGTGATCGACCTGGCCAGCGGCCGCCAGCTGCAGCTCACCCGCGACGGCAGCGAGACCATCGGCAATGGCGTGGCCGAATTCGTCGCCGACGAGGAAATGGACCGCCACACCGGGTACTGGTGGGCGCCGGACGACTCGGCCATCGCCTTTGCCCGCATCGACGAATCGCCGGTGCCGGTGCAGAAGCGCTATGAGATGTACGCCGACCGCACCGAAATGATCGAGCAGCGTTACCCGGCCGCCGGCGACCACAACGTCACCGTCAAGCTGGGCGTGATCGCCCCGCGCGCCGATGCCGCCGCGCGCTGGGTCGACCTGGGCCGCAATGCGGACATCTACCTGGCCCGCGTGGATTGGCGCGACCCGCAGCACCTCACCTTCCAGCGCCAGTCGCGCGACCAGAAGACCCTGGAGCTGATCCAGGCCGACCTGGAAAGCGGCAAGCAGCGCACCCTGGTGACCGAAACCTCGCCAACGTGGGTGCCGCTGCACAACAGCCTGCATTTCCTCACGCAGGGCGGCTTCCTGTGGTCGTCCGAGCGCAGCGGTTTCCAGCACCTGTACCGCGTGTCCGATGACGGCAAGACGGTGACCGCGCTGACCAGCGGCAACTGGCCGGTGGACGAACTGCTGGCGGTGGACGAAGACGCCGGCACGGTCTACTTCCGTGCCGGGGTGGATTCCTCGCGCGAAAGCCAGCTGTACGCGGTGCCGCTGCAGGGCGGGGCACTGCAGCGCCTGTCCAGCGAACCGGGCATGCACAGCGCCAGCTTCGCGAAGAATGCCAGCGTGTACGTGGACAGCTGGTCCAACACCACCACGCCGCCGCAGATCGCCCTGCACCGCGCCAATGGTGAAAAGATCGCCACGCTGGTGGAAAACAACCTGGCCGATCCCAGCCACCCGTACGCGCGCTACCTGGACGCGCAGCGGCCGGTCACCTTCGGCACGCTCACCGCTGCCGATGGCCGCACCCCGCTGCACTACAGCCTGATCACCCCGGCCGGTTTCGACCCGGCCAAGCGCTACCCGGTGGTGGTGTACGTGTATGGCGGCCCGGCCAGCCAGACCGTCACCGACAGCTGGCCCGGCCGTGGCGACCACCTGTTCAACCAGTACCTGGCCCAGCAGGGCTACGTGGTGTTCTCGCTGGACAACCGCGGCACCCCGCGCCGCGGCCGCGATTTCGGCGGTGCGCTGTACGGCGTGCAGGGCACGGTGGAAGTGGCCGACCAGCTCAAGGGCGTGGAATGGCTCAAGCAGCAGCCGTGGGTGGACCCGGCGCGCATCGGCGTGCAGGGCTGGTCCAACGGCGGCTACATGACCCTGATGCTGCTGGCCAAGGCGTCGGACCAGTACGCCTGCGGCGTGGCCGGCGCGCCGGTCACCGACTGGGGCCTGTACGACACCCATTACACCGAGCGCTACATGGACCTGCCGGCGCGCAACGCCAAGGGCTATGAAGAAGCGCGCGTGCTGGCCCACATCGACGGCCTGCGCTCGCGCCTGCTGCTGATCCACGGCATGGCCGACGACAACGTGCTGTTCACCAACTCCACCGCGCTGATGAGCGCGCTGCAGAAGCGTGGCCAGCCGTTCGAACTGATGACCTACCCGGGCGCCAAGCACGGCCTGTCCGGCAGCAATGCACTGCACCGTTACCGCCTGGCCGAAGACTTCCTGGGTCGCTGCCTGACGCCGTAACGCACCTGCATTGATCGGGCTGCCAAGGAGGACGCCGATGCCCCAACCCCCCACGATCCCCGGCGCCACGCGCGCCGGCTGGTGGTGCCGTCATTGGCGCTGGGCCATGCCGTTGGCGGTGCTGGCCGCGCTGCTGGTGGTTGCGGCGCTGCTCTGGCTGGGGCTGAGTCAATGGTCGCGCTGGAGCCGGAGCAGCGAGCCGTACCAGGAAGCCATGCGCCGCGCGCGCTGCAGCATCGAACTGGTGGCAGTGCTGGGCGAGCCGATCCAGGACGGCTTCCTGCCCACTGGCAGCATGCAACGCAGCGCCGGGGGCGGGGGTTCCAGCGACTTCGTGGTGTCGCTGTCCGGCCCGCGCGGCACCGCCGAGCTGTACCTGGAAGCGCATCGCGAGAAGGGCCGGTGGGATTACCCGCTGCTGTACGTGATCACCGGCCAGGACGAAGCCATCGACCTGACCGCGCTGGACGATGCCGAAGCGGCTGGCCTGTGCGCACTGCAGGACTGCCGCGAGCAGGGCCACTGCCCGCTGCCGGGCGGGCGCTGGGGCAGCTGAGCGGCGGCCATGACCTCCGGCCGATTGCCGCTGCCCCCCTGAGTGCGTAGGGTCGCAGGCAACCGCTCACTGGAGTCCTGCATGAAGCCGCTTGCCCTTGCCGTCGCGTTGGCCCTTTCCGTCCCCGCCGCGCTCAGTGCGCCGCCGGCCTTCGCTGCCGCTCCTGCCGCCACCAAGGCCCCGGCCAGTGCGGCCTGGGTGACCCGCAGCAACGAACTGGCGCAGATCCTGCTCGACGCGCAGGGCCCGTTCCAGCCGGAAGAGACCGGCTTCTTCGGCGTGCCGGGCTACGACGACAAGGTGGCCGATTTCGGTCCGGACAACGCCAAGCGCTACCGCGCCGCCATGGCCAAGGCACGCGACCAGCTCAAGGCCAAGCTGGCCACCGAGCGCGACCCGAACGTGCGCCAGGACCTGGCGATCATGATCGCTGCGGCCGACGAGAACATCGAAGGCAGCGAACTCAACGAAAAGTACCTGCTGCCGTGGAGCGACACCCCGCAGACGGTGTTCAGCGGCATCAACCTGCTGCTGTCCGACCAGGTGCCGGCCGAGCGTCGCGCCAAGGCGCTGGACCGCCTGAAGGCCTATGCCGGCCTGGCCCCGGGCAGCACCGCCATCACCACGCTGTCGCGCCAGCGCTATGAAGAGCGCCTGGCCGACAAGACCCTGCTGCAGCCGACGAAGATCGAGGTCGAGCAGTCGCTGGCCAACGTCGATACCTACATCACCGGCATCGAAAAGCTGTTCGACAAGTACAAGGTCGCCGGTGCCGACGAGGCGCTGAAGACCATCGCCACCCAGCTGCGCGAGTACCGCGACTGGACCAAGAGCGAAGTGCTGCCCAAGGCACGCGCCGATGCGCGCCTGCCCGAGCCGCTGTACGCCTTCCAGCTCAAGCGCGTGGGCATCGACATCGACCCCAAGCTGCTGATGCAGCGGGCGCAGCTGGAGTTCATGGAAACCCGCTCGGCGATGCGCCAGCTGGCGCCGCTGGTGGTCAAAGCCAAGGGCCTGAAGGTCGCCGACCCGACCGACCCGGTGGCGGTGATCCGCGCGCTGAAGGGCGACAAGATCGCCGACGACCAGCTCGAGCACCACTACCGTGGCGTGATCGATGCGATCGACCCGATCATCCGCGCGCAGAAGATCGTGGACGTGCCGCAGCGCCCGATGCAGATGCGGCTGGGCTCGGCCGCCGAAAGTGCTGCCTCGCCGGCCCCGCATTTCCTGCCGGCGCCGCTGGTGGGCAACACCGGCCAGCAGGGCACCTTCGTGCTGCCGCTGGGCAACCCCGCCGCCGGCGACAAGGCCGCGCAGTACGACGACTTCAACTTCGGCTCGGCCGCGTGGACCCTGAGCGCGCACGAAGGCCGCCCGGGCCATGAGCTGCAGTTCACCGCGATGGTGGAGCGCGGCGTTTCACTGGCGCGCACGATGTTCGCGTTCAACTCGGTCAACGTGGAAGGCTGGGCGCTGTATGCCGAAGCCGAGATGGTGCCGTACGAGCCGCTGGACGGGCAGCTGATCGCCCTGCAGTTCCGCCTGCTGCGCGCCGCGCGCGCGATGCTCGATCCGATGCTCAACCTGGGCCTGATCGACCGGGCCAAGGCCGAGCGCGTGCTGATCGACGAAGTGGGCCTGTCGCAGGCGATGGCCACCCAGGAACTGGATCGCTACATGGTGCGGTCGCCGGGCCAAGCGGGCAGCTACTTCTACGGCTACACCCGGATCCTGGAACTGCGCATGCAGACCGAACTGGCGCTGGGCGCGAAGTTCGACCGCCTGGCGTTCAACAACTTCCTGCTCGACCAGGGCCTGCTGCCGCCGGACCAGCTGGCCAAGGCGGTCAACGAGGTCTTCATCCCGCGGTACAGGGCAAAGTAATCGCCTCCGCGTGGGCCACGACCAACGGTCGTGGCCTACCAACTGGGTAGGTCACGACCGTTGGTCGTGACCCGCGTTGACCCGGTGGGCGTGTTCGT
>NZ_JASCOP010000029.1:0-38069 GCF_029959395.1 Stenotrophomonas sp. PS02300 | reverse complement strand
CGGCCCGGCCGTGCGGGGCTGCGCAAACAAGACCGCCCCCCCCGGCCCACGGGCGGCTGTCTGCGTTAGGGCCAACGTAAAGCCGCAGGCACTTCGACAAGCCGTTAACGCATCCCGGTGCAACGTCACTCCTGCGGGGGCGCATGCTGAGGGAATGCCATGTCTTCTCTTTCCGGCGCATTGAACGCGCCCGCCGCCCACTATCGCTACGACGCCGAAAACCTGCTGGTCTGCAGCGGCACGGCCAGCAATCCGTTGTGGCGTTACTGGAAGGGCGATGCTGTGGTCAATGCTGTCGATGCACGGCAGGAACTAAGCTGGTCGTACTTTCGGGGGCAGCGGGTCGGCACGCTGCGCAGCGGCACGTCCGCCACCATCACGCTGTTGGGCGCAGACCATGCCGGCTCGGTCCTGGTGGAAGCCGATACGGACATCCGCCACCCGTGCTACACGCCGTACGGCTATATGCCGTCAGAAGCTGCAGAACCGCGCCCGGCGTTCAACGGCGAACTGCTCGACGAGGCCACGAACTGTTACCTGCTCGGTCCGGGCCACCATCGCCCTTACAGCCCCACGCTGCACTATTTCCTGGCGCCGGATGCACTCAGCCCCTTCGACGAAGGCGGCCTGAATGCATATGCCTATTGCGCCGGCGATCCGATCAATCGCATGGATCCAACCGGTCACTTCTGGAAATGGATCGTGCTGGGTGTCGCCGCTATCGCGGCCGTCGCCAGCCTGGGCGCCCTGGCGGCCCCATTGATCACCGGCAGCGCGGCGCTGACCGCCTCCGCGCTGGGAGGCGCGGTAATCAATGCGGTGGGCGCTGCGGTTGAACTGGGCGCACTGGCAGCTGAAGCCGCTGGAAGTGACACGGCGGCAAGCATTCTAGGATGGATCGGGCTGGGTATCACTGCCGCGGGGGTTGTCACTGCATTGCCCTCCATTGCCGCAAAGGCGAGCCGCCGCGTGGCGAAGCGTTTGGCGGGGGCATCGCGCACGGCCAAGCTTGCCGATGCCTCAACGCCTTCAGGTGGCTGGCATACAGGAGGTCACCTTCAGCTGAGTGACGGCTCGCAGCTATCGCCGCGCCCGCCTTTCGAGGGCAGGGAGTACATATCGCACATGCCTAAAAAGCGATCTCCGTCCAACTCGCCCCCCGTCCAGAACCCTCCCCGGCCACTCCTCTACAAGGACCTTGGCCCGCACGCGAAGGAGACGCTTGAAAAAATCCGGACCGGCGCCCCGACCGACTTTCCGGGATACGACGGCATCGCCTACTACAACCTCAACAACTATCTCCCCCCGTCCACGAAGGCGAACCGCTACGTGGAGTACTCCGTTCCGAACCCCAACCAGGCTGCCCGGGGTACCCACAGGCTGGTGCTGGGTGGCCTGAACCCAACGGGTCCCAAGAACGTGTACTTCTCAGGCGACCACTACACCACCTTCAGGAGAGTGATATTTGAACCGACCATGGATCCCTGGTATCCGCGCTGAAGGCCTCGCGGTAGCCACTCGACGCCTCGTTAACGCAGCCGCGCGCATCTTCCCGCCTGCGGGGGCGCACGCTGAGGGAATGCCATGTCTTCTCTTTCCGGCGCATTGAATGCGCCCGCCGCCCTCTATCGCTACGACGCCGAAAACCTGCTGGTCTGCAGCGGCACGGCCAGCAATCCGTTGTGGCGTTACTGGAAGGGCGATGTTGTCACCAACGCCGTCGATGACAGCAAGCAACTGAGCTGGCCGCACTGGGGCAGCCAACAGGTCGCCATGCTGCGTACCGGCGCGGATGCAGCCATCACGCTGCTGGGCGCAGACCAGGCCGGCTCGATCCTGGTTGAGGCCGATACCGAAGTTCGTCCCCAGTGCTACACGCCATACGGCTATCTGCCGTCAGAGACGGCCGATCCACGCCCGGCGTACAACGGCGAACTGCTCGACCCTGCCAGCGGCTGCTACCTGCTCGGCGCCGGTCACCATCGCCCGTATAGCCCAACGCTGCACTGTTTCCTGGCGCCGGATGGGCTGAGTCCGTTCGATGCAGGCGGCATCAATGCATACGCCTACTGCGCCGGCGACCCGATCAATCGGACGGATCCAACCGGCCACTTCTGGAAATGGATCGTAGCGGGCATTGGCGCGGTGGCGGCCGTCGTCAGCCTTGGCGTGCTTGCCGCCCCGCTGGTCGCGGGAAGCGCGGCGCTGACGGCCTCTGCCGTCGCCGGCGCCGCCCTCAGCACCGTGGGCGCGGTGGCCGAGATCGGTGCAATCGCAGCGGACGCTGCGGGGCATGATTCCGTTGCAGCCGCCCTGGGCTGGGTGGGACTGGGTGTCACTGCGGTGGGGGTTGTCACCGCGCTTCCTGCTATCGCGAAGGCAGGCACGAAGGCCATGAGGGGACTGAGCAGGGCGCTACGATCAGGATCCAGATCGGGTGACTCAGTGCCGCTGATCGCCCGGTCGACCCAGGAGTACACGACAAGCTACAGGGCCACCATGACCCTCGAGGCACCCGCGCTGCGCCAGAGAGCCCCAGCCGCCCCACGACCACGAGCGGCGCCTCGAGCTGCCCCTGCCGCCGAGGTCGTCACGCATGACGGAAAGCCGTTGCGCAGCATGGCGTTCAACGAGCTGGAAAACGAAGAACGACGGATGCTTCTCTACGCCGTGCGTGGCAATTCCAACAAGTTCAAGCACGGTCGAAAGGACGGGTCCATTTTCTACAACGACCAGGGCAAGCTCCCCATCAAGCGTCCGGGGCACTACCGGGAGTACACCGTAGATGACTACAAATCTGAATTCCGTGGAGCACGTCGCGTTGTTCTGGGTGGCCTGAAAAGGCACGGTCCGCAGGACGTGTATACGACCGACGACCACTACAGAAGCTTCATGGAAATACGAAAGCCCAAAGAATGGCCCCGGTATTGACCATCTTCTTCACTGCGACGGGCCCTTCCTACGGCGCGAACTGCAGGCGGGTCCACACGCCGTAGTGGTCCGACGCCCACCGCCCTTCCGCATAGGGCTGGTCGAACAGCAGCTTCGCTTCGCGCGCCAGCAGCTTGTCCTGCTGGAAGAAGATGTGGTCGATGCGCGAGGGTGCGTCGTAGTAGTGCCGGTTGAGCGTACTGACCTGCGCCAGTTCGTTGTTGACGTGCACGCTGCCATAGCTGTCGCCGTAGCGCTGGCGCAGTGCGCTCAGGTCGCCGGCGTCCACCAGCGCGTTGAAATCCCCGGCGATCACCACGGGCACATCGTCGGCGGTGCCGGCGATGAACTTCAGAAGGTCCGCCACCTGCTCGCCGCGGATCCTGCTGCCGCTTTCATCCGAGCGTTCGTTGAGGTGGGTGGCGTAGAGGTTCACCGCCTGCCCGTCCACGTCGATGCGCAGGTGCGCCACCGTGCGGTAGTCGGTGCGCGGCGCCAGCAGGTGCTCGCCGCGCGCGAGGACCGGGCGGCGGGTCAACAGCGCATTGCCATAGCGCTTGAAGCGCCCCGGCGGGTCGGTCGACACGAACTGGTAGTCGTACCCCAGCTTGCGCGCCAGCCACGCGGCCTGGTTGCGCACGTGCGGCTTCTGGATCACTTCCTGCAGCGCGATCGCGTCCGGCTGCAGCGCTTCCAGCTCGCGCAGGATCACCTCGCGCCGCTGCGACCAGTTTTCGCGGTCATGGTGCAGGTTGAAGGTCACCATGCTCATGCCCTTCCCCGCCGGCTCGGCCGCGCGCGCCGGCAGCACCGCCAGCGCACAGGCCAGCAGCACGCCGAGCATGCCGGTGCGCGCCATTACCGTGCTCACGGCGCCTTGCGTTCGGCGCGCCGCACCGATGCCGGGATCTGCACTTCAACCTTCGCGGGCACCTGGGTAATGCGCAGCTCGCCGTTGAGCCACTGCGCCGGCTCGCCGTTGATGGTGGTTTCACCGGGTTCGCCACTGAACGGCCACGGCAGGATCACCCCGCCCTGCGGCATCACCAGCCCCGGCGCGACCTGCAGCGTGAGCTGCCTGTCGCTGCGGGCCAGCGTGTAGCTGAGCTGTCCGTTCGGCGTGCGCAGGCCCTTCACCCCGACCCCGGCGCCGTCCAGCCAGCGGCTGGGCACGCCGGCGGCCAGCACCAGGCTGTCATCCACGTCGCGGTTGTAGGCGAACATGTCCAGCGCCGAGCGCACGAAGTCCGACGCCACCCAGGCATGCGGCAGGTCGCCGACGAAGAACGGCTTGCGCGGCGTGTGCGAGACCACTTCGGCCCACTGGTTCCAGGCCTGCGGCGCGCGGTCCTTGAAGAAGAACTCGGTGGCCTGCCAGGCGCGGTCGCGCCAGCCCAGGCGCACGAACGCGGCCACGTTGCGCCACTCGTACGGGGTGTAATCCTTCCACTCGCGCTTGCCGTCGCGGCGTTCCTCGAACTGCTTCCAGTAGCGCTCGAAGGTGTTGTCCAGGTACGGCTGCGGCAGCCGGCCCTGTTCGCCGCCCGGGGCCAGCGCGATGGTGGTGGAGGTCGCGTCGAAATCGCCCAGCTCGGCCGAACCGGGCAGGAAATCGATCTTGTGCAGCGCCGTGGCTGCCAGCAGCGAGGCATGCAGGTCATCACGGAACTGGTCGCGCGATTCGGCGATCTGCATCGCCTCCAGCTTGCCCAGCGTGCTGGCGATGATCGCCGCGTCCTTGTAACCGCGCAGCGCCCAGAAGTTGTCCCAATACGAATGCATCGGCTTGGCCGAATAGCCTTCGTGGCTGATCGACACCGGCATCATCCCGTAGAAGGCCGGGTTGCGGGCGCGGTTCTCTTCGGTGCGCTCGCTCAGGCGCAGCTGTTCCATGTACTGGTAGGCACCCTGCACGTGCGGCCACATGAGTTCCAGGAACGTGCTGTCACCGGTGTAGCGCCAGTACTCGGCGATGTTGAAGATCAGCTCGCCATGGCTGTCGTTTTCCGGCACCGGGTCGGCGCCGCGCGGATCCACGCAGCACGGCACCTTGCCGTTGTCGAACTGGTACGGCGCGTACCAGTTCACGTACTCGCGCACCGCATCGCTGCGACCCATGCGCAGCAGGCCTTCGGAAATCATCGCGCCATCGCGGATCCAGCTGCGCGAGTACGAGCGCGTGCCCGGCTGCAGGCTCGGGCCGATCCGCGAGATCAGCATGTGCGCCAGCGCGGTGCGCAGCGTATCGGCCAGCGGCTTGCCCGCCGCCGGTACCTGCAGCGCCACCTGGTCCAGCTTGGTGCGCCACATCGAGGCCACCTGCTGCTGGGCCTTGTTGGCGTCGAAGTCCTTCGGGGTGGTCCACGCGCCGGTCTGCGGCAGCACGATGGCCACCTCTTTGCTCTGGCCCGGCTCCAGCCGCCAGCGGTACAGCAGCGCGCCCGAGGCCAACCCGGTGGCGTCGCGCACTTCCGTGGCGGTGGACAGGTTGCCGCTGGCCAAGTGGGTGACCTCCAGCTTGCCATCGAACGGGCTGGCGAACGCCGCGTCCGGGGCCTGCACCGGGTACACGCGCGGCGTGCCGTTGACCTCGACCTGGCCCGGTTCGAAATCCAGCGTATCGATCCGGCTCACCCCGCCCACGGTGTTGAGGAACTGCCGCGGCGGATTCACCTGCCACGGCCGCACGGCCAGGGCCAGGGTGTAGTCGTGCGCCACCTTGTCCGGGTTGTGCAGCGTGTAGCGACCCACCAGCTGCGCCTTGTCCCGGCTGCCCTGAACGAAGCCGGTCACCTTCAATGCGGCCTGGGGGTGGGCCCAGTCGACGCTGGCGATGGGCAGGTAATCGTCCTGCAGCGACTGTTTGGCCTCGACATCGGCCCAGCTCAGCACCTTCTTGTCGACCACCACGAACGGCTCCACGCTGAAGCTGGCCTTGGCCACTTCCAGCGCGCCGTCCTCACCGATCAGCGCCTGCTCGCGGCCGCCGTCCAGGCCCAGCAGGGTCCAGTACGGCTGCTCACCGCTGAAGCCGCGCGGCACGAAGCCCCGGGTCAGGTCGGCCCCGACCGATTCAACGAACTCATTGGGCGTGCCGGCGAAATCCAGCGGCTTGATCGCGATGTCGCGGATGCCGTAGCGCCAGCTCCTGCCGTTCTTCAGGTCGAAGCGCAGGTAGCGCGCTTCGGTATCGGGCAGTGCCAGCCAGTCGCGCTCGCCGCCACCGCCGGCGGTGATCTCACGCAGGGTGCGCCAGTCGCGGCCATCCACCGACGAGCGCACCACGTAGCGGGTGGCTTCCAGGCCGGGCACCCACTGGATCACCGCGCCACCGAACTCGCGCACGTTGTGCAGGTCCAGGCTGATGGTCTGGTCGGGTACGCCGCCGCTGATCCACACCGTGTCCGGCTTGCCATCGGCAATGCGGCTCTGCAGCGCGGTGGCGGTATCGGCGATCACCGACGGCGCCAGCGCCGAGGTGTCGGCCGGCGGCAGCGCCTGCAGGGTGAGCCGGTCGAAGCAGACCGTGCCGCGCCCGCCGACCTTGCTGTAGATGGTGAACTCCACCGCCGCGCTGTTACGCAGGGTCTTGTCCGGGTCCGGGCCCCAGGCCTTGTCGATCTGGCGCTGGCGGTACTGCACCGGCGTCCAGGTCTTGGGGAAGGCGTAGCCGGGGCGGTTGACCCACCACACGTTGTCGCCGCTGGCATCGATCAGCTTGAACTGCAGGTCGTTGCCGGGCGAATCCCCGCGCAGCTGGAAACCGACCTGGTAGTTGTCCGGCCAGGTGATGGGCAGTTCGCGGCGGATCGCCACGTAGCCGGAGACCTCGTGGAAGTCGTAGTCCACGCACAGCGCGCGGCCGCCATTGGCACCGGCCACGCTGCGCAGCGAACCGCTGACCTGGTCGGACACCACCAGCTTCCAGGGCGACATGTCGTCGAAGCTGTCCAGGACCTTGGGCGCCGCCGGCACCGCCGGGGGCGCGGCAGGCGCCGCCATCGACCACACCAGACCCAGACCCAGAACCCCCGCGACGACGGCACGCTTCACCCTTTCACACTCCCCAGCAGCAGACCTTGGATGTAATAGCGCTGCAGCACCAGGAACAGTGCCAGCACCGGAACCACCGTGACCACCGCGCCGGCCATCATCATTTCGACGTCCATGATGTGTTCGCGCGACAACGTGGCCAAGGCAACCGGCAAAGTGTAGTGCTCCTGGTCGGTCAACACGATCAGCGGCCACATGAAATCGTTCCAGGCGCCCATGAAGGTGAAGATCGACAGGGTCACCAGCACCGGCTTGAGCATCGGCAGCACGATCTGGAAGAAGATGCGCAGCTCCCCTGCCCCGTCGATGCGGGCCGCTTCCAGCAGCTCATCCGGAATGGAACGCGCGTACTGGCGCACCAGGAAGATGCCGAACACGCTGGCCAGCGCCGGCACGATCACCCCCCCGAAGCTGTTGACCAGGCCCAGCTGCTTCATCAGCAGGAACAGCGGCAGCATGGCCACCTGCGCCGGGATCACCAGCGCGGCCAGCAGCACCTGGAAGATGCGCTCGCGGCCGACGAAGCGCAGCTTGGCGAACGCATAGCCGGCCATGGTGTTGAGCAGCAGCGAACCCAGCGTGATCGCCAGCGAGACGAACAGGCTGTTGACGAAGTTGTTGGCCATCCCGGTACGGGCGAACAGCTCGTGGTAGTTGTTGGTGGTCACCGACGAAGGCAGCAGCGGCGGCGGGAAATGCGCCGCTTCGCCGGTCGGCATGAACGACACCGACAGCATCCACAGCAGCGGCGCCAGGCTGACCGCGGCCAGCACCAGCAACCCGCCGTTCACCCACCACGCATGCCAGCGCGACTGGCCAATCTCACGACTCATACCAACTGCCTCTTGCGGCCGAAACGCAGCATCAGGCTGGTTACCGCCAGGATGATCAGGAACAGCAGGAACGCCACGGCCGACGCGCGACCCAGGTTCCACCACTTGAAGCCTTCCTCGAACATGAAATACAGCACGCTCACGGTGCTCTGCAGGGGGTCGCCGCGGGTCATCACGTAGGGTTCGGCGAACAGCTGGAAGTAGCCGGACACGGTGATCACGCCCACCACCAGCAGCACCGGGCCGAGCATCGGCAGGGTGATGTGCAGGAACTGCTTCCAGCGCGAGGCGCCATCGATGCGCGCGGCCTCGTACAGGTCATGCGGGATCGCCTGCAGGCCGGCCAGGAAGATCACCATGTTGTAGCCGAAGTTCTTCCACACCGCGAACAGCATGATGGTGGGCATGGCCCAGTTCGGGTCGCCCAGCCAGTCGATCGGGCTGATCCCCAGGTGCCCCAGCCCGTAGTTCACCAGCCCGTAGCTGGTATGGAACAGGTAGCGCCAGATCACCGCCACCGCCACCAGCGTGGTCACCACCGGGGCGAACAGCGCGGTGCGGAACAGCGCCTTGAAGCGCGCGGCCGGGGCGTTGAGCAGCATGGCCGCGCCCAGCGAGACGCCAATGGACATCGGCACGCCGACCACCACGAAATACGTGGTGTTCCACAGCGACTTCCAGAACATCGGGGTCTGCAGCAGGTCGATGTAGTTGCCCAGGCCCACGAAGCGCAGGTTGCCGCCATCGGCCAGCGCGTACAGGTCGAAGTCGGTGATGCTCAGCGCCAGCGCCGAGAACACCGGCAGGCCGAAGAACACGCCGATCACCAGCAGCGAGGGCCCGGCGAAGATCCAGCCGGCAAGCGAACGCTGCTTCATGGCAGCACCTCCGGCGCGGCGCCTTCTTCGGTCTGCGTGCGCTGCCCATGCATCCAGCGGCGCTTGGCCAGTACCTTGTCCACGCGGTCATCCAGTCGATTCACGGCTACATCCTGGTCCAGCCCACCGCGCACCACCTGTTCGGTGACGATGCGCATTTCCTGCACGATACGTTCCCACTCCAGCACCTTCGGGGTCGGCCGCACGCGCTCGAGCTGGTCGCGGAACGGTTGCGCCAGCGGGTCGTTGGCCAGCGACGGGTGTTCCCAGGTGCTGCGCCGCGGCGGCAGGTCACCGATGATGGAATGGAAGCGCTGCTGGATATCGGGGCGCGACAGGAACTCGATCAGCTTCCACGACGCTTCCTTCTGCTGCGAACCGCGGAAGATCACCAGGCTGGTCCCGCCGGCGATGCCGGCGCCGGGGCCATCCGGGCCCGGCAGTGCGGCGGTGCCCCACTTGCCTTCCAGTTCCTTGGGCTGCAGCTTCTTGAACTCGCGGATGTTCCAGGGGCCGGACAGGTAGAACACGTTGAAGCCCTTGAAGAACTCGTCCCACACGTTGGAGATCTGGGTTTCGGACATGCGCGGGGCCCAGCCCTGGGCGAACATTTTTTCGTAGAACGCCAGCGTGCGGCGGAAGCCGGGGCTGCGGAAGTTGCCACGGGTGTCGTGGTCGCGCAGCAGCGGATCAGGCTGCTGCAGGGCGAAGGACAGCTGCTGCTCGAATTCGTTGATCGGCATCAGCACCGCATAGCGGTCCGGACCCTGCATCTTCTTGATCGCCGCCATCATGGTGTTCCACTCGTCCCAGGTGCGCGGCGGGTGGTCGAAGCCGGCCTTGGCCAGCAGGTCCTTGCGGTAATACAGCAGGCGCGTATCGACGTACCACGGCACCCCGACCAGCTCGCCGTTGATGACGTTGGTATCCCAGATGCCCTGGAAGTAATCGGCCGGGTCCACGACCTTGGACTGGGCCACGAACGGCGCCAGCGGGGTCAGCGTGTTGAGTTCGGCGAACTCGGGAATCCAGGTGTTGCCCAGCTGGCACACGTCCGGCAGCCCATCGGCGGCGAACGCGGTGAGCAGCTTTTCATGCGCGGCCGTCCACGGGATGTTCTGCACATCGACGTGGATGCCGGGGTTGTCGGCTTCGAATTCGCGGATCAGTTCGCTGACCACTTCCGCTTCGCGGCCCATGGCCCAGAAACGCACGGTCACCCCTTCCGGTTCCTTCCGGCAGGCACTCAACAACAGGCTGCCGGCAACCAGCAGCACAACACTCACCCACAGCTTGGGGCGCGACGACAATGGCACTGCTTACTTCCCCTGGGGCTGGTTGCGGTTCGAATTGGAATTGTTCTTCTGTTCCTGCGCGGCGGCCGCGCGGGATTCGGCGATGCCCATCGAGCGGGCCGAAGCGGCCTTTTCATCCTTCTCCAGCTCCATCGGCTGGTCTTCGCCCTCCGGGGTGAGCCAGCCGCCGGTGAAACCGGCGCGCTCCAGGCCGCGACGGATGTGCGGGTTGTTCTTCATCGTGTCCCACACGAAATCATTGCGGTAGTTGGCGATCATGGTGAGGATCGGGCCCTGGTCGATGCCGATGTAATCGCTGGCCACCCAACCACGGTCGGGCACGATGCGCCCGGTCTTGAGCGGGATGTCGAAGTTGAAGCTGGGGTTGAACGAATCCAGGAAGCCGTAGCTGGAATACAGGTAATCGCCGTAGCGCTTGTGCATTTCCAGCGTGGCCGGAATCACTTCTTCGGGGGCAAACACCACCGAGGCGATCGCCGCGGTCGGGGCGATGGTGCCGTCGTCGAAGTTCTCGCGCAGGCCGGCGCCGCGCGACGAGTAGTGGCGGAACTGGCGCTGCTCGCCACGGAATTCCTGCGTGGTGTTCTGCGGGCCATCGCTGGCGGTCAAGCCCCACACGTTTTCGCCGTACTCCTTCCACTGCGCCGGGTTGGCGATGGCGTATTCGCGCTGGGCCAGCGCGGCCGAGCGGCTGTTGAGGAAGTAGGTGCTGCCGCGTTCGCGCATGTACGCGTCCTGGATGTCGCGGAAGTCGATCCAGACGTGGGTGTACTGGTGGCCGAACAGCGGGCCGAAGGACAGGTATTCCTGGCCCTGGAACACGCCCCAGTCGTTGTCGTAGGTACGCGTCCACACGGTCCACGCATCCGGGCTCACCGGGTGGGTGGGCGAACCGAGCGCGAGGATGTAGACCATCATCGCTTCGTTGTAGCCCATCCAGTCGTGGTCGATGAAGCCACTCTCCGGGAACCAGCCCATCGAGATCAGCGGGGCGCGCTGCTGCAGCCACGGCCAATCCACGCGCTTGTACAGCGTATCGGCGATGGCGCGGATTTCTTTCTCGCGCGAATCATCGCCGGTGTAATACGACTGGGCGAACAGCACGCCCATCATCAGCAGTGCGGTGTCCACGCTCGACAGTTCCACCCAGCTGTCATAGCGGTGGCCCTGCTGCATGTCCAGGAAATGGTAGTAGAAGCCCTTGTAACCGCCCTTGCCGGTGCGCTGCGGGCCCATCGGCATGTCGCGGAAGAACTTCAGGGTGGTCAGCGTGCGGTCCACGGCCTGGGTACGGCTGACCCAGCCGTTCTCCACGCCGATCGGGTACGCGGTCAGCGCGTAGCCCACCGAGGCGATGCTGGCGAACGGGCGCGACGGATACCGGTCCGGGCTGAGCCCGTTGACTTCATTGGTTGTGTCCCAGAAGAACTGGAACGTGCGGCGTTCGATATCGTCGAACAGCGGGGGCAGTTCTGGTTTCATCGGGCGCGGGGGAACGTCGGCCTCTACGAGGATGACCGGCGGCTTGGGTTTGGCCGGCGTGTCCTGCGCCTGCGGCTTGCAGCCGACCACGGCTGCCGCCAGTACTGCCAGTGCCAATACGCGGGGTACCTTCATCGTGCCAACCCTCCGGAATCTTCGAATTTCAGGCCAGCATAGCGGGCCTTGGAGTGAAATCGTTTACAGCTTGGGTTCATTAAAAACCGGTTCTCCCCGGTCCACGTTGACACGCAAGGCGTGTCACTACGCGGACCGGGGGACCGGTCGTTGTTACGTCAGAAGCGGAAGCCCACTTCTGCCTTCACCTGGCGCGGCGTACCGACGATGTCGCCGGTCTCGTTGTAGCTGGCCAGCAGCTTGCCGTTGGACTTGGTGTAGTTGTAGTTGGAGAAGTTGTCGAAGTTGAACACGTTGATGATGTCGATACGGGCGTACAGCTCGGTTTCGCCCGGCATCTTGAACGTCTTAGTGGCCTGCAGGTCGACCGAACGGTAGCCCCAGATCTTGCCACCGAGCAGGAAGCGACCGTTGCCATCCGGCACGGCTGCGCCCGGGGTCGGCAGGTCGAAGCCGGTGGACTGCGTGACCGGGTACCAGTCGTTCACTGCGGTCGGGGTCGCCAGGGTGATCTTGCCACCGAAGGTGATATCCCAGAAGCCAGCGTACGAACCGGTCAGCACGATGCGGTGACGCGGTGCACCGTTGGAACGGATGGTCGGGTAATCCTCGATCAGGCCGCGGTCGAAGGCGTAATGCTCGTTGATGTCGCGGTTGTGGCGGGCCGTGGTCCAGGTGTAGGCGATGGAGGTGCCCCAGCCGCTTTCCTTGGTGAACGGCTTCTGCGCCGACAGCAGCACCTGCGTGGCACGGGTCTTGATGCCCTGCTGGCCGATGATCAGGCTGCCGAAGCCCGGGATGTTGCAGCTCCACGCCTGGCTCAGGCCCGGCGAGGTGCCACCGCACAGGCGCGGGTCATCGAAGAACTCGCCGGTCGGGTAACGGTTGCCCAGGGTGAAGGCGAAGCCGTCATAGGTCAGCGTACGGGCGATGGTGGCGTCGGTCAGCCAGTCGCCGACCTGGTTGGACATGCCCAGGCTGAACTGGTCGGCGTACGGCGCCTTCAGGTTGTTGTTGAGCATGTCCACTTCCAGCCCGGCATTGCTGGTGGAACCCACCAGGGCCTGCAGGTTCTGGATGCCGTTGAGCAGGTTCGGATCCCAGTCGTAGCAGGCGGCCTGGCCATTGAGGCAGGCGCCGGTGGCCGGGTTGCG
This sequence comes from Stenotrophomonas sp. PS02300, assembly GCF_029959395.1. Lineage (NCBI taxonomy): Bacteria > Pseudomonadati > Pseudomonadota > Gammaproteobacteria > Lysobacterales > Lysobacteraceae > Stenotrophomonas > Stenotrophomonas sp. PS02300. The sequence goes on along the minus strand of NZ_JASCOP010000029.1, from coordinate 25,287 downwards.
GAAGTAGATGGTCGGCTGCGGCAGGGCCAGCTTGGTGGTTTCCAGCTGCAGGTAGTCGAACAGGTCGCGGTCGTAGGAACGGCCGGCACCACCGTGGATCACGTGCTGCTCGTCGGCGTTGATGTCGTACGAGAAGCCCAGGCGCGGCTGCCAGGCATTCTTGAATGCCTTGCGGTTGTGGCCGTTGCTGATGTAATCGTTGATGTTCAGCCCGCCCAGCGCCATCGACTGCGCGTAGGTCTGGCCTGCGGCTGCACGCGGATCCTGGCTGTTGAGGGCCGCCACCACTTCCGGCGGGGTCACGAAGTCCAGGTAGGTCGGGTTCTTTTCGTAATCCCAACGCAGGCCGAGGTTCAGCTGCAGGTGGTCGTTGACCTGCCAGTCGTCCTGGATGAACAGGCCGATCTGCTTGACCTTCGAGCGCACTTCACCGGTCACGCCGGAAACGCCGGTCACCGGCTTGACGAACTGCGCCTTGTACGGGATATCGGACGGGAAGTCCGGATCGCCCAGGGTGTAGGTGAACTGCGGGTTGATCTCCTGCGCGTCGGACGCGTACAGATCAATTTCCTTGTACTTGGCGCCCATCTTGATGGTGTGGTCGCCGGCCCATTCGATGCCGTCCAGGGTCAGGTTGTCTTCGATCGACCAGCCCTTCTGGCCCTTCACCTGCGAATCCAGCGCCGAAGCGCCGCCGATCTGCACCAGGGTGCGGTCGTCGGTGCCATCCGGTGCGGTGTACACGTAGCCGTTGGCGATGGTCAGCGGCACCGGGTTGTTGAACGAATCTTCGTGGGTGAGCATCAGCTCGTTGTAGTAGCGCTCACCGCTGTGGTTCCAGCGCAGCGCGTAACGACGGTCGGTGTTCTCGGTTTCCTTGCCGTGCGACGGCGCGGTCTGCCCACTGAACTGCTGCTGGGTCTCGTCGCGGTCCTGGAAGGTCAGCTCGATGCGATCGTTGTCGGTCGGCTCCACGTCGATCTTGGCGAAGATCAGGTCCTGCTGGAACGGCTGGCTGGCCGGGCCCAGCTGGGCGGCGGCATCGGCCGGCAGCAGGCCGACGCGGTTGGTCACCGAGCCTTCCGGGGCGATGGTCACCGGCAGGTCGAAGCGCTTGGCTTCGTAGGTCACGAAGAAGTGTGCCTTGTCCTGCACGATCGGGCCGCCCAGGGCGAAGCCGTATTCCTTCTCGGCCGACACTTCCTTGCTCTTGCCGTCCTGGCGCTCGGCCGGGGTCTTGGCGCGCATGTCTTCGTCGGTGTAGCGGTAGAACGCCTCACCCTTGAATTCGTTGGTGCCGGACTTGGTCGCGGCGGTCACCGCGGCGCTGGAAACCTGGCCGTATTCGGCCTTGTAGTTGCCGCTGATGACCTTGTATTCGCCAATGGCCAGCTGCGGGAACGGGTTGCCGGCGCTGCCGGACTGGCCGGCCACGCCGCCGCCCTTGACGTAGCTCTTCTGGCCCACGCCGTCGATGTAGACGTTGGTGCCGTCGGCATTGGTGGCACCGCCGCGCAGCGAGGTGTTGCCCTTCGCATCACGGGTGAAGATCATGCCCGGCACCGCGTCGGCGAATTCCAGGAAGTTGCGCGACACCTGCGGGGTGGTCTGGATCTGCTGCAGGCTCACCGTCTTGCCCACTTCGGAGGTGCGCACTTCCTGCAGCAGGGTCGGCGCGACCACGTTCACGGTGTCGAGGTTGGTGGCGTTGGCGGTGCTGCCATTGGCCGGGGCGCCGCTGAAGTTCAGCGTCGCGGTCGAGGCCACGGTCACCGTCACCTTCTGGGTCTGGCCGTTGGCCACCACGTCATAGGTGCCCGGGTCCAGGCCCATCAGCGAGTAGCTGCCATCGGCGCGGGTGCTGGCGCGGCGGACGCTGCCGCTGGCGACGTTGGTGGCGGTGACTTCGGTGCCGGCTTCGGCCTGGGCGACCTGGCCACGCAGCGAAGAGGTGGCCGACTGGGCCATCAGGGAAGGTGCGGCGCCCAGCAACAGGCAGCTGACCAGTGCGCTCGACAGCAGGCGGCGGGCCGGCATGCGGGTGCGGTGATTGGAATACGTCATGTAAATCTCCGGGTGGTGGAAGCCGTCATTGCGGCCGCCTGTCTTTTTTTTTGGTTACGTGAATTACCGATACCGCGTTTCGACCATCCAACGTGTCACGACCAACGGTCGTGACCTACCGCGTTCCGACCTTCGGTCGGAACGCTGGAATCACGCACGATCAGGGTCGGTACAAGTGTCTGCTTGTCACCGGCCGTTTCCGTGTTGTTGCCATCCATCAACTGCAACAGACGCGTCGCCGCCTTATCGCCAAGCTCGGCGATACTCACCTGCATCGTTGTCAACGAAGGGTGAACGAAACGCGCCAGCGGGATGTCATCGAAGCCTGCCAATGCCACATCCGCAGGCACGCGCACGCCGGCCTGCGCGAAGGCATACAGGCAACCGAGCGCCATCATGTCGTTGGCTGCGAACACCGCATCGGGCAATGCACCGGCGGCCAGCAGCTCCTGCCCGGCGCGGTGGCCGGAGGCTTCATCGAAGTCGCCGGGCAGCTCGATGCCCTCGGCCGCACTGCCGAACGCCTCCAGCGCATCGCGGAATCCACGCAGGCGTTCGCGCGCATCGAAATTCAGTTCGGGGCCGCCGATGAAGGCGATGCGGCGGTGGCCGGCCTCGAGCAGGTGCGCGGTCATCGCCATCGCACCGGCATGGTCATCGATGCTCAGCACCGGATGATCCTGCTCGGGCAGGTAGGTGTTGATCAGCACCGTGGGCAGCGCCTGCGGCAGGTTGTCGGTCAGGAAGCCGGGGCTCTCCGCATACGGGGAAAGCACCAGCAACCCGTCCACCCGGCCGCGCATGGCACGCAGGGCCGCGCCCTGCTGCTCCTGGTCGCCGTGGTAGCTGGACACCAACAGGTGCTGGCGGCGCGCACGCGCCACCCCGTCGATGCCGCGCATCAGCTCGGAGAAGAATTCGCCATACAGGTCGGGCAGCACCACACCGATGGTGTTGGTGCGCCGGCTGCTCAGGCTGCGGGCCGCCGCGTGCGGGGTGTAGCGCAGGCGCGCCGCCACCTCCAGCACCAGCTTGCGCACCGGTTCGGCGACGTTTTCATGGCCATTGAGCGCACGCGATACCGTCGCCACAGAGACGCGGGCTTCGCGGGCTACATCTTTGATAGTGATAGCTGCCTTGTTCACCTCGCCGCCCTCCACGGCTTAGAGATCTGGGCTTGGCGCGGAATGTAAGCGTTTTCAAACCCAGATGTAAACACTACGTTAGGCAAATGTCGCACGGCGGTAACCTCGGGATGTCCTGGAAAGGTCGTCCCGGGACTCGCCGGGACAAGGCGGGACAAGGGTTTCAGCCCTTTTTTGACGGCGCTTCGGCACGGATGGACAACGCGTGGATATCGGTCTCCATCAGGGTGCCCAAGGCGTTGTAGACCGCGCGATGGCGCGCAAGTGGCAGCTTGCCTTCGAAGGCGGCGCTGACCACGTGAACGTTGAAGTGCCCGCGCCCATCGCGCGCGCCCTCATGGCCGGCGTGTCGGTGGCTGTCGTCCTCCACCTCCAGCAGTTCCGGGTCGAACGCGGCCTGCAGGGCCGCCCGGATCAGCTCGACCCGGCTCATGGCAGCACCTTGCGGAACGGACGGACCTCGGTGCGCACATAGACGCCGGCCTCCACGTAGGGATCGGCCGCTGCCCAGTCCTGGGCATCAGTGAGCGAATCAAACGCGGCAATCACCACGCTGCCGCTGAAGCCGGCCGGGCCCGGGTCTTCACTGTCGATGGCCGGGCACGGGCCGGCCAGCAGCAGCCGCCCTTCGTCGCACAGGGCCTGCAGCCGGGCCAGATGGGCCGGCCGGGCCGACAGGCGGGCGGCCAGCACATCGGTGCCGTCATAGCCTTCAATCACATACCACACGGGCAACTCCTGGGGTTCAGCTAAACAAACGCCGCGATTCTAGCCCGCCTCGCTGGACACTGCCGTTGTGAAGCCGTACTCTTGACCACATTGCACGTGGCTGGACGCAGCAACCCTGTGGCTACAGGGCCCCACTGCCCCACACCAGCACACGTAGACGACCTCCCGTAGTTCTGTCGCTGCATTTGAGCAGCGCGTCCTGCTGCTGTTTGAAATGTCATGGCTAGCGATCCTGCCGCCCGGGTGTTCCGGTTGCGGGCCAGGCGCAGCAAACTGGTCCGTTGCAATACCGACGTCAATCTTGATGACCTCTGAACTCGCGCTCGACGCGAACCCGCAAATCCGGCCGACCGCCCCTCAGCAGCAGGAAATGCCGCTGGCCGTGGTGCATGGGCAACCGGTCCTGCAGATTCCGCAGGACCTGTACATCCCGCCGGATGCGCTGGAAGTCATCCTGGATGCCTTCGAAGGTCCATTGGACCTGCTGCTGTACCTGATCCGCCGGCAGAACCTGGATATCCTGGATATTCCGGTAGCCGAGATCACCCGCCAGTACGTCGAATACATCAACGTCATGCAGGAGCTGCGCTTCGAACTGGCGGCCGAATACCTGGTGATGGCGGCGATCCTGGCCGAAGTGAAGTCGCGGATGCTGCTGCCGCGGCCGCCCAGCGTGGAAGGCGAGGAAGCCGACCCGCGCGCGGAGCTGGTGCGCCGGCTGCAGGAATACGAACGTTTCAAGCAGGCTGCCGAAGACATCGACGCCCTGCCCCGCCAGGACCGCGACACCAGCCTGGCCCATGCCTTCGTGCCCGACCGCGCGGCGATCAAGCTGCCGCCGCCGGTGGACCTGAAGGAAATGCTGATGGCGCTGCACGACGTGCTCAAGCGCGCCGAGCTGTTCACCGGCCACGCGATCAAGCGCGAGGCCCTGAGTGTGCGCCAGCGCATGGGCGATGTGCTGGGCCGTCTGGAAGACGGCAGGTTCTACCGGTTTGAAACGCTGTTCACCGCCGAAGAAGGCAAGCTGGGGGTGCTGGTCACCTTCCTGGCCCTGCTGGAACTGGCCAAGGAACAGCTGCTGGACATCGTCCAGGAAGCTCCGCTGGCGCCGATCTACGTCAAGTCCCTGGCCGCCGGCAACACCAACGAACCGCTGCAGTTCAACAGCGAGTTCGACGACAACGACGCCGCCAACGAATCCGACTGAGCACCCGACCCACGCATGGATCAACCGCTGATCAACCGTATTGTCGAAGGCGCGCTGCTGGCTTCCAGCCAGCCGCTGACCCTGGCCCAGCTGCAGGGCCTGTTCCCGGAAGAGGAACCGGCTCCGCCGGGCAGCATCGAACGCGCGCTGGAACTGCTGCGCGAAGGCTGCGCCGACCGCGGCGTGGAGCTGGTCGAGGTTGCCTCCGGCTTCCGCTTCCAGGTCACCAACGAAGTGCACGGCTTCATCACCCGGCTGTGGACCGAACGCAAGACCCGCTACACCCGTGCCACCCTGGAAACGTTGGCGCTGATTGCCTACCGCCAGCCGATCACCCGCGGCGAGATCGAACAGGTCCGTGGCGTGGCGGTCAGCAGCAACATCATCCAGGCGCTTGAAGAACGCGAATGGATCCGCGTGATCGGCCACCGCGACGTGCCCGGCAAGCCGGCGCTGTTTGGTACCACCAAGGGCTTCCTGGACTATTTCGGCCTGAAGCGCCTGGACGAACTGCCGCCGCTGTCCGAGCTGCGCGACCTGGGCGAGCTGGAGCCGCAGCTGCCGCTGGACAACGACGGCCAGCTGGCCGGCCGGATCGCCGCAGGCGTGGCGGGCCCGGAGCCGGATCCGGATGGCACCCCGGAACCGGAACCGGAACAGGAACAGGACCCGGCTGTCGCCCGGGCCGCCGCCCGCGCTGCCCTGATGGCGGAGCGACTGGCGGAACAGGACGCAGAGCAGGACAATATCGATACCCCATCCCATGCGCCGTTGTCGCTCCCCGACGACGACGCGGATACGACCGCCAGCGATGGCGACCCCGATACCGTGCCGGGAACCCGCGCGGCGCACCAGAACGAAACCGAAAACAACGCCGTCGCGAAGACGACCGTGGCTGTTGACGAAGCCGATCCCGAACCAGAGGCCGACGAAACCGTCGCCGGCCGGAGCCAAGTAAATGAGTGACACCCCCCGCAAGCTGTCGTTGAACAAGCTTTCGCTCAAGCGCGAAAACGAAACCGAACAGCCCAAGCTCGAAGAGCGCCTGCACAAGGTGCTGGCCCAGGCCGGCCTCGGCTCGCGCCGCGCGCTGGAACAGCGCATCGCCGATGGCCTGGTCAAGGTCAATGGCGAAGTCGCCCAGACCGGTCAGTCGATCAAGAGCGGCGACAAGGTTGAACTGGACGGCCGTGGCTTTGTCGCCACCGCGCTGACCGAAACCTCGCGCGTGCTGGCCTACAACAAGCCCGAAGGCGAAGTGACCACCCGCGAAGATCCCGAAGGCCGCCCGACGGTGTTCGAAGCGCTGCCGGCCCTGAAGGGCGCGCGCTGGATCGCGATCGGCCGCCTTGACATCAACACCACCGGCCTGCTGCTGGCCACCACCGATGGTGAGCTGGCCAACGCGATGATGCACCCCTCCTACGAGGTCGAGCGCGAATACGTCGTGCGCGTGCGTGCCCCGGAAGGCGAAGAGAAGGTGCCCGACAGCATCGTCGACCGCCTCTCCCGTGGCGTGGCGCTGGAAGACGGCCCGGCCAAGTTCGACGAGATCGAACGCATCGGCGGCACCGATTCGCACGACTGGTTCCGCGTGGTCGTCAAGGAAGGCCGCAACCGCGAAGTGCGCCGCCTGTGGGAATCGCAGGGCTGCCAGGTCAGCCGCCTCAAGCGCACCCGCTACGGCAAGGTCTCGCTGCCGCGCGAACTGCTGCGTGGCCAGTCGGTGGAACTGCCGGCCAAGCAGGTTGAAGCGCTGCGCGCCGAACTGAAGCTGGAAGAAGGCGCCCCGTCGGCGCTGACCCTGCAGCCGGTGATCGGCCAGCGCCGCGCCGCCAAGACCACCGTGCGCGTGTCGCGCGAAGGTGGCCGCGGCAACGCCTACGTCAACGGCCACAACCAGGCCGATGAAGGCCGCGAACTGCGCCGTTTCGACAACGTGCGCGAAGAGCGCGGCCGTGGACGCGGCGGCAAGGGCGGCGGCTTCAAGGGTGGCCTGACCGTCACCGGTGAAGCGGCGGCCAAGCAGTCGCAGCGTCCGTTCAAGCAGCGCCCCGACAAGGGCAACCGTGCGCTGCCCGAAGGCAACCCGGCCGCGTTCCGCAGCTGGTACGTGCCCGATGGCGTGAGCACCGGCCCGAGCAACCACCGCAACGCCGGTCCGGGCGCTGCCCGTGGCCCGGGTGCGCGCGGTCCGGGTGCCGGCGCAGGCGCCGGTGGCCAGGGCCGCCCGTACGGCAAGCCGAAGGGTCCGGGCGGCGCAGGCGGCCAGGGCCGCGGCAGCTACGGTGAGCAGGGCCAGGGGCGTGGCGGTTTCGGTGGCGAAGGTCGCGGTGAAAGCCGTGGCGGCTACGGCGGCCAGGGCCGTCCGGCCGGCGCGGGTGCTGGTGCGGGCAACCGCGGCGGCCAGGGCGCACAGCGCCACCCGTACGGTCACCCGGGCAATGCCCCGAGCTTCCCGTCCGATCACGCCAACCCCGGCGCCAGCCCGTACGGCAACAGCCGTCCGGCCGGTGGCCGTCCTGCGGGCAACCGCGGCCCCGGCGGCCCGGGTGGCAACCGCGGCCCGGGTGGCCCCGGCGGCAACCGCGGTCCCGGTGGTCCGGGCGGCAACCGTGGCCCGGGTGGCCCGGGCGGTCGTCCCAGCGGTGCACGCCCGGGGGGCAACCGCGGTCCCGGCGGCGGTGGCCACCGTGGTGGCGGCCCGCGCGGCGGCTGATGGATTGAACGAAAAACCCGGTCAATGACCGGGTTTTTTCTTAACGACGCTCGATGGTGAAGCGGCTGCCGGCTACACCCAGGTCCCAGCCCTTGCCGGTACCGGCCAGCGCCAGCGAGACATCGCCCTTGGTCACTACCTGTGCGCTGCTGGAGCGGTCCGCGCCCGCGTGGGCTTCCACCGCGGCGTACGAGCCGATCAGGTCGTTGAGCGAATAGGCGCCGGAGAACCGGCCCTTGCCGTCGGTGATGGTCGATTTGCCGACGGTGAGGCCGCCGCCCTTGACGCTGATCTTGACCGGAATGCGGGCGCCGTTGTCGCAGGTGATGGTGCCCGTGCCGGAGGCGGTCTTGTAGATCACCGACCAGCCGGCCAGGTTGTAGTGCAGTTCGCAGTCGATGTTGCCGGCGGCCTGCGCGGCGGGAACCGCGCCCAGGCCGGCCAGTGCGATGCATGCAAGGAAACGCTTCTTCATGGCGGTGTACTCGTGCCGGTGAGGTGACGACGCCGAATCTAGCAGATCGCACGCAGCCCCCACCGCACCCTGCAACACCCGTTCAGGCCAGCGTTGCCCGCTGCTGACATCATGCTCACTTCGGCTTTTTCTTTGCCTCCTCCGCGTCCACGCGACGGCGCATCGTTTCGGCCATCAGCAGGGTCGACGCCAGCTTGCGCATGTCGCCGTCCTCGAGCAGCTTGTCGCGCGCCTTGGATACGGTGCCCAGGCTGGTCCGGTCCGGACGGGCGCCCATCGCGTAGCGATAGAAGCCGCTGGCAAGGCAGGCCATCGCCTCCCTGTTGTCCGGAACGTGTTCGGCAATGCCACGGACATCGTCGATGTGGTCGATCCAGTTGCCACCGGAGGTGTTGATGAACGGCCCGGACGCATCGATCGGCACATGCTGGTCGGTGTAACCCTCGTTGATGGCCAGCTCGGTTTCGCGCAGTGTCGCGGTCTGGTCGAAGTTCTCCAGGGACGCGCCGGTGTCGTTGAAGTACTGGTGGCAGGTCCAGCAGGTGCCGTTGGATGCCTTGGGCCCGGTGTTGATATCCCACTTCTCGCGTTCGCCGATCGGCCGGTCCGGGTACGGGTCCGGCTCCGGGCGCAGCGCATTGGAGGCGAAGGACTGGCAGAACAGACTCTGCCGGATCGTGAAGCCACGCATGACCAGCGAGGTGGAATTGTCATTGGCGTACTTGACCGGGAACAGGCCCGCGTTGAGGATGCCGCCGCGCCAATGCGCCTGCTCGGCCGTCAGCGTGACCTTCTGCAGCTCGCTGCCGGTGACCCCACCGATTTCATAGTGGCTGGCCAGCTCGGCATTGAGGAACGTGTAGCCGGGATTGAAGGCTTCGCGGACCGTGCCGGAGCCGACGCGGAAGTTTTCCTCCTGGGTCAGCCTGAACTCATCGCGCATTGCCTGCACCATCGGAGCCGCCAGCCCCGAGCGCGGTGACACCGGAATGCCGGGGCTCAGGCCGGCGTAGTAGGACACGAAGCGGGTCAGCTGCCGTGCCGCGCGCGGGTCCTGCAGCATGCTATCGACCACCTGCTGCAGCTGCGCTTCCGTCGCCAGTTCGCCGTTTTCCGCCTTGTCCAGCAGCGCTTCGTCGGGCGTTGTTCCCAGCAGGGTGAACGACAGCGCGGTGGCACGCTCATAGGGGGTCAGGTTGAAGAAGTCGCCTTCGGCATCCTTCACCCCCAGCTCCGAGCGGTACAGGAAATAGGGCGAGGCCAACATCGCCAGGGCCACCCCGCCCACGCCGCCTTCCGGTTGCGCATATACGGCGGCATACCGGGTCTTTTCGGTGGCCGACAACGGCCGCCGGAACAGCGCGCGCCCCAGGTTCGCCACGAAGGCATCGGCCGTGCTGCCGTACCGGGTAGCCAGCGCGGCGGCGTCGATCGCATCGTGCACCTTCAACGAGACGTCGTAGTACTTGCGGACATCCTCGGCGGTGAACGTACCGGCGATGGCCTCGATGGGATAGATGAAGTCCGCGCCATTGATCTTGTTCTCCGGCAGGTCCTGCGCATCCACCGCTACCTCCAGCACGTCGTGCACGGCGTTCGCATACTCGGTCCGCGCCAGCATGCGCAGTTGCCGCGGACCGGCCTGCGCACCCGGCTCCGTATATGCACGCCACACCGTGCCCACCAGGTAGTCGGCCACTTCCGATGCGCACACGCCATCGCAATGGGTGCCGTTGGCGGTCATGTTGGTGGTCATGCCGGTGATCTTTTCCTTCAGCGCCTCGACGTTGTCCACCCAGCGCATCGCCTTGACCGGATCGTCCCAGCTGCTGGCCGAGTGGCAGCCCACACAGCCATCCGGGTCGTCCAGCAGTACCTGCTTGCCCAGGTCTTCCACGGGTGTGTAGGCCGCGGTGCGGGTGAAGGGCGGGCTGTCATAGTCGACCTGGAAGCGCTCGCGCATCGGCGCGGGGTACGCCTTCTCGGTGTACGGGTAATGCACCGTGTAGTCGCCCACTTCCAGGGGCACCTTGGTCTCACCGCCCCAGGGAACGTCCACCGGGACCCAAGCCTGCTCGCCCCTGCGCAGCATCACCTGCCAGGTTTCGGCCAGCGCACCGTCCGGCTTGGCGGGCGCCGTCAGGGTAAGTTCCACGTTTACATCGGGCCTCTCGATGTACGTGGCGGCAATCTCAACATCGTTCGCGTCCGTGCTCAGCGTGGCATGCATCTCACGCTTTTCCGGCACCCACTCATCGAACGGCTTCCATTCCACCCTGTAGTCACCATGGGGCAGGCCTTCCAGCGTCAGCTTCTCGCGCCATGCCAGGCCGAAATAGCGGCGTTCCCCGTCCGGGCCGGTGAGGAAGCCCACCAGCTGCTGGCCTACCAGCTCCGGCGCGGGCGGCGCCGGCGCCGTCATCGTCAACGCCGTGTCCGGCAAGCCGTCCTCGGAGTAGCTGAGGCGGTAGATGACACCGGAGACGTCATCGGACACCAGCAGTGAGCCGTCCGGCATCGGCAGGAACTCCACGGGGCTGCCGACGCAGCCATTTTCCTGCATGCAACCGGAGGGCGTGGTGGGGCCGGTGCCGCGCCAGCCCTGCACCAGGGGGATGGACGACTCGACCGTATCGCCTTCCAGCGTGAACATCGTGATGTTCATGCCCGGGCGTTCATCGCTGCCCTTGCTGTGCACCGCCGCCAGCATGTACTGCTTGCCCGGCTTCGGCGCGTAGCCCTTCCAGAAGCGGATGCCCAGCGGCCCGTAGTTGCTGCCGAAGTCGAAGGCGGGCGGGCTGTAATGACGCGGGTTGATGTCCGAGGGTGCCTTGTCGCTGAGGATGGCGCCGTGCGGAATCCGCAGACCATCCAGGTCTTCCCGGCGTTCCCACTCCGAGTCGGTGATGCCGGTGGTGTCGCGGCCGAACACATAGGGCGAACCGTAGTGCCTGGCGGCACGGAACGAATTGAAGACATTCAGTTCGTCGGCGTTGTCGAAACCGTCGCGGTTGTTGTCGCCAAACCAGACGGTATCGGTGGCCGGTTGCCAGTCCAGGCCAACCGCATTGCGCACACCGCGCGCCATGATTTCAGACGCACCGGTGCTGGGATCTACCCGCAGCACGGTGCCATAGCGCGGATCCTTGGGGGTCACGCACACGTTGCACGGAATGCCCACCGCCGTATAAAGGCGCTCATCAGTAGGGTCGAACGTGTTGAAGTGCAGCGGATGCTTCTGGTGGTACCAGCGCCACGGTGGCACGTTCGGCATCGGGAACGCGGGGTCGTCGGCAGGGTATTTCCATATCTGGGCACCCTTACGGGCGCCATTGCGATACGTCGTGTCGATGTCGTCGATCCGCCCCAGGCTGCCGCTGGTCGCGTAGTACAGCGCGCCCTTGCGGTAGGCAACACCATGCGGCTCCTCCAGCCCGGTGGCGATAACGTAGGTGGCTGCGACACCGGTTTTCTGCGCGTTCAATTCCAGCGCGTACAGCGCCTCGGCGCGCCGGTTGGCAGTGTTGCCCTCGCCCACCGGCACATCGGCCCAGTGCGGAATGGAACTGCTGCCTACGTACAGCACGGTGCCCGCGTCGTTGAGCGCCATCTGCCGGGGCTGGTCCAGCCCCGAGGCGAACAGCTCGATCCTGATGCCTGGCAAACCCTTCAACCGGGCCGGATCCGGCAACCGGCGGAAGCGCGGCTTGAACACGATGTTCTGGCCGGCCGGTTCGGTCACCCGGATCACCCGCCCCGTGTCCATCGGCGCGCCCACCGTGTTGCTGTCCAGAATCAGCACGTAGTCGCACTGCTTCAGGTCTTCGACGACGACCGTCTGCCCCCAGCTGCCGCTGATCGGGTGAACGTCTTCGCCGCACTGGAGTTTTCCGGTGATTTCGCCGGTGGCCTCACCCGTGCCGAACTCGATGTTGGCCGGCAGCTCCAGGGTGATGCGGCTGCCCTGCGGATCGGGGTCCGGGCCCATGCAGGCTCCCAGGTGCGTCCAAGTGCTATCCCAGAAGGCGTTCTGCCCGTCCGGCTCGTAGTTCGACTGGTTGCACCACGCGGCGTGTCCATAGCACTCGTAGCGCTGGCCCAGGTTCTGCACCGTGTCGCCGACGCTGTATCCGCCGTCGGCGACCCATTGCGGATCCTCGCAGGCCGCCTCGAACGGCGCGGACCTGTCGTCGCCCTTGCCGCATCCCCCCAACACGAGCGCCAATGTCAGCGCCACCACCGCTATCCGGGCCTTCATCGGAGTCCCCAACCTTTGAATTCGACCCCCGTTGAATTCAAGCGCTACCGCACGCTGTTACATCTATCAGCCAATTCCGTTGAAAATTCCGCTGACAGGGTTGAGGCTGTAACCCGAATCGACGCCCATCGATTGCGCCACCGTCGTCCAGATCCGCTCGATGCTGACATGCTTGCCGATGTAGTCGGTGCGATCGCCCTGGTCGCCGATATGACTGAAGCGGCCGTTGTTGCTGCTGCCGACGTTCAGGCCGTGCGATTTCGTGCCGCCGATCATCACCATCGGCATGTCCATGCTGGTCTCGGGCCTGCCGTCGGCCAACTCGCTGGTCACCACCACCAGGGTGTGGTCCAACAGCGAATCCTCCGGCACGTCCGGATCCTGGTGGCGGGCAAGATCATCCAGCAGCGCCTTCAGCCGGTTGACGTACCACACCCGTGACTGCTGCCACAGGATGCGTATCTCCTCCGGACCGCTGCCGCGAAGCTGGTGGGCGGCATCATGCGCATTGTCGGTGAAGGTCGGGCCCGTGCCATCGCCATACGGATCAAAGTAGATGGCATTGTTTTCCGAGCTGGCCCCGATCTGGTAGGTGGCCACCCGGGTGGCGCCGCAGGCCAGGGCGGTGGCCAGCACGCTGGAGGTCGCGGTCAGGATGTCCGTCCTGCGCCGGTTGTCGTCCATCCAGCCCTCCTCGAATTCGGGCAGGGTCGGATCGCAGCCCGGCGCAGGCTCTACCGGGCCGTTGTCGAGGTCGTTCTGGACCTGTTCGATGGCATCCAGATGCGATTCCAGCTTCTGCCGTTCGCGCGGCGACATGCCTTCCTTCAGCTCGCGCAGATCGGCCAGCGCCGGATCGAACACGTGCTTGCCACCGTTCCGGCGTCTGCCGTTCTGATCCGGAAACAGGCTCGCGAACAACCGGTGCGGGTTGCGTTCCATGTCGCGCAGCACCAAGCCCGCGCCGGCGAAGGAGACCCGGGATCCCGGGTTATGACTGATGTGGCCACAGAACACCGCTTTCTGCGTGGCCGCGTAGTTCGGCAGCTGCTGCCCGATGATGTGGTCGATGCTTGCATGCTCCATGCGGCTGTCGCGCAGGCATTTATTCCAGCCGCCGTGCCCCTCGTAATTGCTCGGCAGCGAAACGCCCCGGAGGTACAGTGAGCGAGAGCGGTAGGGTTCCAGTTCACTGCTCAACATTGCGAGCAACGGTCCCTCCACGTCCAACCCTTCCGACCGGAAGCTGTCCTTGCCCACTTCGCCGTCCCAGGGATGCCATATCTGGCGTTCGCCCGGATCGGTCGGCGGCGGACCGTCTGGCCCTTGCTGGTTCATGCTCAGGGTGCCCATGCCATCGGCCAGGATCACGAACACCACCTTGGGCTTGCCGCCCTGTGCGGCGCCGATCAACTCGCGCCCATCCACGGCCCAGCGGGCCAGCGAGCTGCGGTTGAGATAGTACGCGCTGGCGCCCAGGGCGCCCAGCCCGCCAGCGGCAGCAAGGCCGAGCAGCAGCCTGCGACGGGAAACGGAAATGCTCATGCGGAGGTCCCCAACGCTTGAATTCGACCCCCGTTGAATTCAGCTTCCAGGCCCTGTCGGGACGCAGTGGAATTGGCCGGGAGCGTGCACCCGGCCAAATGAAGGCGAGGTGAAATCAGTCCGCGCTGATGGGCCCACCCAGGGTGAAGGCATCGGCATCGAGCATCGCCGGGAAGCGCGCGCGGTGGGCGGCCAATGCGGCGGCGGAAATCGTGGTGGTCACCACCTGTTCTCGGCTGCGGATCTCCACCTGGGGCTGGCCGAGGAAGTCGATCACGGCACTGTCGCCGTCGTAGTGGAGTTCGTTGCCGTCCACGCCAACGCGGTTCACCGCTGCCACGTAGCACAGGTTTTCAATCGCACGCGCGCGCAGCAGCGTGCGCCAGGGGTAGGCGCGTGCCGAGGGCCAGTTGGCGACGAAAATCTGCAGGTCGAAATCCAGCGCGTCGGCACGCTCCACGTTGAAGCGGTTGCGGCAGAACACCGGGAAACGCAGGTCGTAGCAGACCAGCGGATTGATCCGCCAGCCCTTCCATTCCACCGTGAGGCGTTCGCTGCCCGCGGCATAGCGCAGGTGTTCGTTGCCGTAACGGAACAGGTGGCGCTTGTCGTAGTGCTTGAGCTCGCCGTCCGGCGTGGCCCACAGCAGCCGGTTGTACACGCCCTCGCCCACCCGCAGCTGCACGCTGCCGGTAATGGCGGCACCCAAGGTGGCGGCCTGCTCGCGCATCCACGCCACGGTGGGGCCGGCCATGTCTTCGGCACGGAAGATGGCGTCGTTGGAGAAGCCGCTGGTGAAGGTTTCGGGCAGGATCACCAGGTCGGTCTGTCCGGCCAGCGGCGCCAGCAGCTCGCCATAGTGGTCGCGGTTGCCTTCGGGGTCGTGCCAGCGCGTGTCGCCCTGGACCAGGGTGACGCGCAGGTCGGGGCGGATGTTCGCACTCATCAGAGCACCTTCAGGCGTTCGATCGCCGCGTCCATGGTGGCGTCGTTCTTGGCAAAGCACAGCCGCACGATGCGCTGGCCTGCCGGCGGCGATTCGTAGAACGGCGACAGCGGGATGGCGGCCACGCCCTTTTCCACGGTCAGCCACTTCACGAACTCATGGTCCGGCAGGTCGCTGACGGCCGAGTAGTCCACCAGCTGGAAGTAGCCGCCCGGCACCGGCAGCGGCTTCAGGCGCGTGCCCAGCAGCTGTTCGCGGAAGCGGTCGCGCTTGGCCTGGTAGAAGGCGCCGAGTTCCAGGTGGTGTTCCGGTTCGTCGCGGATCATCGCGGCAAAGCCGTATTGCGCCGGGCCGAAACTGGTGAAGGTGTTGTACTGGTGCACCTTGCGGAATTCCGCCGTGAGCGCGGCCGGCGCAACCGCGTAGCCGATCTTCCAGCCGGTGCAGTGGTAGGTCTTGCCGAAGCTGGAGATGACGAAGGTGCGCTCGCGCAGCTCCGGGTAGCGCAGGGCCGATTCGTGGCGGCGGTCGTCGTAGATGATGTGTTCATACACTTCATCGGAAATCAGGTAGATGCCGGTGCCGCGCAGCACCTCGATCAGCGCCTGCATGTCCGCCGCGTCGAACATCGCGCCGGACGGGTTGTGCGGGGTGTTGACCATCAGCAGGCGGGTTTTCGGGGTGATCGCCGCGCGCACCCGGTCCCAGTCCACGCGGAAGGTCTGCGGGTCCAGCGGCACGTGCACGGCGCGCGCGCCAGCCAGGTCGATGGCGGGTTCGTAGCAGTCGTAGGCCGGGTCGAGCACGATCACTTCTTCGCCTGGGCGCACCACGGCGTGGATGGCGTTGAAGATCGCTTCGGTGGCACCGCTGGTGACGGTGATCTCGGTGTCCGGATCCACCTGCGCGCCGTACAGGTCGAGCGACTTCTGCGCGATGGCCTGGCGCAGTGGCGCCACGCCGGTCATCGGCGGGTACTGGTTCAGCCCGCCCTGCATGGCCTTGATGGTTTCATCGATGAGCCGCTGCGGTGCGGAGAAATCCGGGAAACCCTGGCCCAGGTTCACGGCGCCGTGCTCGGCGGCCAGCTGGGACATCACGGTGAAAATGGTGGTGCCCACCTTGGGCAGCTTGGTCTGGGGGTTCATCGGCAACCGGGGGGATCAAAGGCGGAGACCCTGAAGTGTACGAAATCCATCCGTGGCGTGACGGGCATATCCCGCCAACGTCAAATGCAACAGCCTGCTCTGCTGACGTCCGCGCGCTGGGCCGGCGGTGGCAGGCCCGCGGGGGACGCCGTAAACCCATCCTTGGGGGCTTGGTCGCCGCATCCATGCGGCTCACACCCCCGCAAACCTGCCCCCGCCGACCCTTTGACAGTGGGTTGGTCGCCAACGAAGAGCAGAGCAGCCGCGTTGCGATTGGGTTCGACCGGCGTCCACCGGTACACTGCGCCGATGCTGAATTCTTCGAATACCCCCCCGTTGCTGGCTGCCCATGGGCTGGCTTTCAACCGCAACGATGAACCGGTGTTCGGGCCGCTGGACCTGCAGGTGGATGCCGGGGAGGCATTGCTGGTGCAGGGCGACAACGGCGCCGGCAAGACCACGCTGCTGCGGGTGCTGGCGGGGCTGCTGCCAGCGGCCGCTGGGACCATCCAGATTGATGGGCGGCCGGCCGGGCATCGCGAGCGCGCCCAGTTCGTGGCCTACCTGAGCCACCTGCCCGCGCTGAAGCCGGACCTGGACACGCTGGAGAACCTGAATTTCCTGTGCGGCCTGCATGGCCGCCGCGCGCGGCAGATGCCGGGCAACGCATTGGCGATCGTCGGCCTCGCCGGGTTCGAGGACACGCTGGTACGCCAATTGTCGGCGGGCCAGAAGCGGCGGCTGGCACTGGCGCGGATCTGGCTGTCGCCTGCGCCGCTGTGGCTGCTGGATGAGCCTTACGCGAACCTGGACCTGGACGGCATCAACCTGGTCAACCGGATGATTTCCGCGCATCTGCGCAGTGGCGGCGCGGCCCTGGTGACCACCCATGGCGCGTACGCCGCACCGCCGGTGCGCACGCGGCTGGTTACGTTGGCGCCTGCCGCCGGGGGTGCTGCATGATCGCGCCGGGTACCCAGCCGGGCCTGTGGCAGACCGCGCGTGCCCTGGCGGGGCGCGATCTGCGGCTGCTGTGGCGGCGCCGGGGCGATGCGTTGCAGCCGCTGCTGTTCGCGCTGCTGGTGGTGGTGCTGTTCGCGCTGGCCCTGGGCCGCGAGCCGCCGTTGATGGCCCAGGTCGCCGCCGCCGTGCTCTGGCTGGCGGTGCTGCTGGCCGGGCAGCTCTCGCTGGACAGCCTGTTCCGTAGCGATGCCGAGGATGGCTCGCTCGAACAATGGCTGCTGGCGCCGGTGCCGTTGGCCTGGCTGGTGCTGGTCCGGGTGCTGGTGCACTGGGCCACCACGGCGTTGCCGATGATCGTGGTGACCCCGCTTTTTGCCGAAATGCTGCATCTGCCACATGACCAACTGCCGATACTGCTGGCATCGTTGCTGCTCGGCACGCCCCTGCTGAGCCTGCTGGGCGGGGTGGTGGCGGCGCTGACGGTGAGCATCCGGCGCTCTGGTATTCTCGTGGCGTTGCTGGCGTTGCCGCTGTTCGTGCCGGTGCTGGTGTTCGGTGCAGGCAGTGTGGCAGCGGCCGCGCGCGGCCAGGATCCGGTGGGGGCGCTGCTGCTGCTCGGTGCCGGACTGGTGGTGGCACTGGTGCTGGCGCCGCTGGCGACAGCGGCTGCGATACGGATTTCGCTGAGTTGATTCGTTGTGGTTTGTTCGTTACCCCTAGCTGGATAGCCATCGCTGCATGAATAGCCTTGTCCGCTGGTTCCACCAACTCGGTTCACCCCCCACCTTCGACCGCTTTGCGTCGCGCTGGTCGCGGGTGTTCTACATTGCCGCCCTGCCCGTCCTGCTGATCGGCATCTGGCAGGGGCTGTGGGTGGTACCGGCCGAGCAGACCCAGAACGACGCCTTCCGCATCATCTACATCCACGTGCCCAGCGCCTGGATGAGCCTGTTCGCGTTCGCCCTGATGGCGCTGTATTCGGCCATCGCGCTGGTGTGGCGGATCAAGATCTGCGAAATCCTGGCCATGGCCTGCGCGCCGATGGGCGCCGGCTTCACCCTGATCACCCTGCTCACCGGCAGCATCTGGGGCAAGGGCACCTGGGGCACCTGGTGGGATTGGGACCCGCGCATGACCAGCGAACTGATCCTGCTGTTCCTGTACCTGGGCGTGATCGGCCTGTACCACGCCATTGAAGACCGCCGCAGCGCCGCGCGCGCGGCCGGCCTGCTGGCCATCGTCGGGGTGGGCATGCTGCCGATCATCCGCTACTCGGTGGACTGGTGGGGTGGCCTGCACCAGCGCCAGTCGGTGAACGTGTTCGGTGACAACGCGGTGCGCCCGGAACTGATCGCGCCGCTGTGGTGGATGGTGGTGGCCACCAAGCTGTGGTTCGTGGGCTCCCTGCTGGCCAAGGCCCGCGCCGACAACCTCAGCCGGGAAGCCGGCAAGGCCTGGGTCGCCGAGCGCCTGGGTGCCCCCACCGCAGGAGAACTGCCGCGATGACCCACGTGCCTTTCATCATTGCCGCGTTTTCGGTGTTCGTGCTGGTGCTGGCCGCCGATGCGCTGGGGTCGTGGCTGCGCCTGCGCAGTGCACGCCGCCAGGCCGTGCGCCGCGCCGAACGCCTGCGTGCGCGTGACCGATCCGCGCCGGCCACGCCGCTGGCCACGGAGTTGAGCCGATGACCCCGGTGCAACGCCGCCGCCTGTTCTGGGTGCTTCTGCTGCTGCTCGCCTCGGGCCTGGCCACCACGCTGGTGGCGTTCGCGCTCCAGCGCAACATCGCCTACCTGTACACGCCTTCGGAAGTACTGCGCGGCGAACAGGGCACGCAGTCCAACTTCCGGCTCGGCGGCATGGTGGTCAAGGGCTCGTTCCAGCGCGCCGAAGGCTCGTTGGAAGCGCATTTCGTGGTGACCGATGGCGATGCCACGCTGCCGGTGACCACCTCGCGGATCCTGCCGGACATGTTCCGCGAAGATTCCGCCGTGGTCGCCATGGGCCGCCTGCAGGACGGTACCTTCATCGCCGATGAAGTGCTGGCCAAGCACGACGAGAACTACATTCCCAAGGAAGTGGCCGACAAGATGGGCGCGGCCCACACCAAGCACGACGTGCCGGTGCCGGCCGTGGAGACACGCTGAGTGCTGCCTGAGCTGGGGCAGGTCCTGCTGGTGTGTGCGCTGCTGGCCGCCCTGCTGCAGGCGGTGCTGCCGCTGTGGGGTGCGCAGCGCCAGCGCGCGGCCTGGATGGCCGTGGCCCACCCGGCCGCGCTGGTCCAGCTGATCGCGCTGCTGGGCGCGTTCGCGCTGCTTACTGTTGCCTTCGTGCAGCAGGATTTCTCGGTGGCCTACGTCGCCGAAAACTCCAACAGCCTGCTGCCGTTGGCCTACCGCTATTCGGCGGTGTGGGGCGCGCACGAAGGGTCGCTGCTGCTGTGGGTGGTGGTGCTGGCATTGTGGGGCGGCGCGGTGGCGCTGTGGTCCAAGCGCCTGCCCGATACCGTGCGCGCACGCGTACTGGGCGTGATGGGCATCATCAGCCTGGGCTTCATCGCCTTCCTGTTCTTCACCTCCAACCCGTTCGCGCGGCTGCTGCCTGCGCCGCTGGAAGGCCGCGACCTCAACCCGCTGCTGCAGGACCCGGGCCTGATCATCCACCCGCCGATGCTGTACATCGGCTATGTGGGGTTCGCGGTGCCGTTCGCCTTCGCCATCGCCGCGCTGCTCGACGGCCGCGTGGATGCGCGCTGGCTGCGCTGGACCCGGCCGTGGACCAACGTGGCCTGGGGCTTCCTCACCCTGGGCATCGCGCTGGGCAGCTGGTGGGCGTACTACGAGCTGGGCTGGGGCGGCTGGTGGTTCTGGGACCCGGTGGAGAACGCCAGCTTCATGCCATGGCTGGCCGGCGCCGCCCTGATCCATTCGCAGGCCGTCACCGAAAAGCGCGGCAGCTTTGCCAGCTGGACGCTGCTGCTGGCCATCGCCGCGTTCGCCCTGTCGCTGCTGGGCGCGTTCCTGGTGCGCTCGGGCGTGCTCACCAGCGTGCATTCGTTCGCCGCCGATCCCTCGCGCGGCGCCTTCATCCTGGCGTTCCTGGCGCTCGTGATCGGCGCGTCGCTGCTGCTGTATGCCCTGCGCGCCGGCGCACTGGGCAGCGACGACCCGCGGCGCGGCTTCATGCCCACCTCGCGCGAAACCCTGCTGCTGGCCAACAACCTGCTGCTGGCCGGCGCCTGCGCCATGGTGCTGCTGGGCACGCTGTATCCCCTGCTGGCCGATGCGTTGGGGCTGGGCAAGGTCTCGGTGGGGCCGCCCTACTTCGGCACCTTGTTCATCGTGTTGATGGCGCCGCTGGTGGCGCTGCTGCCGTTCGGGCCGCTGGTCAACTGGCAGCGCGACCAGGCCTCGAAGCGCCTGGCGCTGCTCGCCCCGTGGGCGGTGCTGGCCCTGCTGCTGGGCGTGCTGGCGTGGTTCATGGCGCCGCAGGGCAAGCTCAAGGCCGCTGCCGGCGTTGCCGCCGCCGCGTGGGTGTCGCTGGGCACCGCACGCTTCATCTGGACACGCGTTCGTGGCAATGGCCGCTTCAACGCCGAAATGGTCGGCATGCTGCTGGCCCATACCGGCGTGGCGGTGTTCCTGGTCGGTGCGCTGCTGGTGGAAGCGCTGAACGTGCAGCGCGAAGTGGCGCTGAGCCCGGGCCAGACCCTGGAGGTGAGCGGCTACACCCTGCGTTTTGAAGGCGTGGACCACCAGCAGGGCCCCAACTACGTGGCCGACCGTGGCCATGTGCGGGTGCTGAACGGTGGGCGCGAGCTGGCGCTGCTGCACCCTGAAAAGCGTGCCTATGCCAGCGGCGGCCAGATCATGACCGAAGCCGGCATCCTTGCCCGCGTGCGCGGCGATGTTTACGTGGCACTGGGCGAGGCGCTGGGCAACAATGCCTGGGCGGTGCGCGTGCACGTCAAACCCTTCGTGCGCTGGGTGTGGCTGGGCGCACTGCTGATGGCGCTGGGCGGTTTCGTCACCGCCACCGATCGCCGTTTCCGCCGCCTGAAGGAGTAGTTCCGTGTCTGATCCCCGCCCCGCCTCCCGTCCCCTGCCGCCCATCGCCATCGTCATCGGCGTGCTGTTCTTCTTCGGGCTGCTCGGGTTGATGGTGTACGGGGTGATGAAATCCGGCGCACCCGACCGCGACATCCTGCCCTCGGCGCTGATCGGCAAGCCGGCCCCGGCGTTCGAACTGCCGGTGCTGCACGATCCGGACATCAAGGTCAGCAGCAACCAGCTGCGCGGCGCGCCCTATGTGCTCAACGTGTGGGGCAGCTGGTGCGCGGCCTGCCGCGAAGAACACCCGATCCTGACCCGGTTTGCCGAAACCAAGCGCGTGCGCGTGATCGGCTACAACTGGAAGGATGAACCGGCCGATGCGCTGCGCTGGCTGGAACAGCTGGGCAACCCGTTCGTGCTGGTGCTCACCGACATCGAAGGCCGCACCGCCATCGACTGGGGCGTGACCGCCGCGCCGGAAACCTTCCTGGTCGACGCCAGTGGCGTGGTGCGCTGGAAATACAGCGGCGCGCTCACCCAGCGCGTGATCGATACCCGACTGCTGCCCGAGCTGGAGAAGCTGGAGCGTGCCAATGCCGCGCCATAAGCTGCGGCGCCTGCTGCACGCCGTGTTGCTGGCGATGGCCCTGCTGCTGCCGCTGCTGGCCGTTGCCCAAGCCGTGTCCGACCCGACCCCGCTGCAGTACCGCGATGCGGCCGAGGAAGCGCGCTTCCATGCGCTGGCCGCCGAGCTGCGCTGCGTGCAGTGCCAGAACCAGTCACTGGCCGATTCCAACGCGCAGATCGCGCACGACCTGCGCCGCGAAGTGCTCACGCTGATGCAGCAGGGCAACAGCGATGCGCAGATCAAGCAGTTCCTGGTGGACCGCTACGGCGAGTTCGTGCTGTACCGCCCGGTGATGGATACCCGCAACAGCCTGCTCTGGTTCGGCCCGCTGGTACTGGTGCTGGCCGGTGCCGGCGTGCTGGCCTGGGTGGTGCGCCGGCGCAGCCGCCAGATGCAGCCGATGGGCGACAGTGAGGAACGCTGGTGAGCGCGTGGATGCAGGTGGTTGCCGGGCTGGCCGCCGCCGTGGCGGCCATGGTGGTGCTGTGGCCGCTGCGCCGCAGTGGCCGGCGCGGACCGTTCCTGGCAGCGGTGATTGCCATGGGCGTGGCGGGCGTGGCGTTGTACATGCTGGTGGGCACGCCGCAGGCGGCGGATGTCGCGCGCGAAGAAGGTCCTGCATCGTTGCAGCAGGGTGTGCGCGAGCTGGAGCAGGCGCTGCAGCGCGAGCCGCAGCGCGCCGATGGCTGGGCGCTGCTCGGCCGTTCGGAGCTGGCGCTGGGCAATACCGAAAAGGCCGACCAGGCGTTCGCCCGCGCCGTGGCGCTGGCCCCGGATGAAGTACCCCTGCTGGTGGAAGCGGCGCAGGCGCGCGCGCAGACCGACCCGGCCAAGCGCTTCGACGACGTTGCCCTGCAGTGGCTGCGTCACGCCCAGCAGCTGGAACCGGCCAGCGAGCGCGCCGGCTGGCTGATCGGCATCGCCCAGCGCCAGCGCGGGCAGGATGCCGAAGCCGCGGCGACATGGGAGGCGCTGCTGCCGCGATTGGAACCGGCAGCCGCCACGGCACTGCGTGAGCAGATTGCGATTGCACGTGAGAAGGCGGGCATGCCGGCGGCTACGCCTGGGGCCGCTGTGCCTTCGGTGGGCTTGGATATCGAAGTCACGCTGGATCCGGCGGGCAAGACCTTGGCCGCTGGTACGCAGGTGTTCGTGATCGCACGGATGCCCGGTGGGCCGCCGATGCCGGTGGCCGTGGAGAAGCATCCGGCGACGGCATTGCCGTTGCGTATCCGCCTGGATGATGGCGACAGCCCGATGCCGACGGCGACGCTGTCGTCGCTGAAGGAAGTGGAGGTGTTCGCGCGGCTGTCGGCCTCGGGCACCGCCAGCCGGCAGGAAGGCGATGTGGATTCCAAGCCGGTGCGGGTGACCTTGCCGCACAAAGGCACGATCAAGCTGGTCCTGTAGAGACACGCCACGCGTGTCCCACGGAACCCTTGCCACCCCGGACACCGCGCAGACACGCATGGCGTGTCCCTACGAGGCGCGATGCACTCCCGCCCGGCCGCGCGACACACCATGCCGCCCGTCACCACGGCGCGGCCGCCCGGCCCGGTTAAACTGGCCCCATGACCGAATTCATCCCGCCCGGCACCCGTTACCACGCCCTGCCCTCGCCCTTCGCGTTCAAGCGCGGCGGCCAGCTGCACGGCGCGCACGTGGCCTATGAAACCTGGGGCACGCTTAACGCCGATGCCAGCAATGCCGTCCTGATCGTCACCGGCCTGTCGCCTGACGCACATGCCGCCGCCAATGACGGCAACCCCGCTGCAGGCTGGTGGGAAGGCATGCTTGGCGCCGGCAAGGCGATCGATACCGACCGCTGGTTCGTGGTCTGCGTGAACTCGCTGGGCAGCTGCAAGGGCTCCACCGGCCCGGCCACCGTGGACCCGGCCACGGGGGAGCTGTACCGGCTCGCCTTCCCGGAGTTGTCCATTGAAGACGGCGCCCGCGCCGCCGTGGAGGTGGTGCACGCATTGGGCATCACCCAGCTGGTCTGCGTGATCGGCAATTCGATGGGTGGCATGACCGCACTGGCGGTGCTGCTGCTGCACCCGGGTATCGCGCGCAGCCACATCAACATTTCCGGCAGCGCGCAGGCGCTGCCCTTCTCCATTGCCATCCGCTCGTTGCAGCGTGAAGCGATCCGGCTGGACCCGCAGTGGAACGGCGGCCGCTACAGCGACGAACACTATCCCGAATCGGGCATGCGCATGGCCCGCAAGCTGGGCGTGATCACGTACCGCTCGGCGCTGGAATGGGATGGCCGCTTCGGCCGCGTGCGACTCGACTCGGACCAGGCCGATGATGACCCCTTCGGCCTGGAGTTCCAGGTGGAAAGCTACCTGGAAGGCCACGCACGCCGCTTCGTGCGCTTCTTCGACCCGAACTGCTACCTCTACCTGAGCCGTTCCATGGACTGGTTCGACCTGGCCGAATACGCCGATGGCGATGTGATGGCCGGGCTGGCGAAGATCCAGGTGGAAAAGGCATTGGCCATTGGCGCCAACACCGACATCCTGTTCCCGGTCCAGCAACAGCAGCAGATTGCCGACGGCCTGCGCGCCGGCGGTGCCGATGCGCAGTTCATCGGGCTCGAATCGCCGCAGGGCCATGACGCGTTCCTGGTCGACTTCGAGCGGTTCGGGCCGGCGGTGCGCACGTTCCTGGACGCGCTCTGAGCCATGCGCCAGCAAGGCAGGCTGAGCGAGTGGAATGACGCCCGCGGCTTTGGCTTCGTGCAGCCCAACGGCGGCGGTGACCGTTGCTTCGTGCATATCCGTGCGTTCTCGGCACGCGACCGACGACCCGTATTGGGTGATGTGATCACCTATGACGTGCAGCGCGATGCGCAGGGCCGGTTCAATGCCACCCACGTCCGCTTCGCCCTGCAGCGTGATGGGCTCCGGGCGGGCACGGCCAGCAAAAGCAACGACGGCCGCGACAGGATGCCGCGACGCGCCATCGCCCTGCTGTTCCTGGCGGGTCTGGTGGCAGCCACGGCGCTCGGGCACTGCCCGCCCTGGATTGCCGCGCTTTACCTGGGGTTGAGCGCTCTCACGTTCATGGTCTACTGGCACGACAAGAGCGCGGCGCAACGCGATCGGCAACGCACGCCGGAAAAGGTGTTGCAGCTGCTGGCCCTGTCTGGCGGATGGCCGGGCGCGCTGTTGGCGCAGGCAACCCTGCGGCACAAGAACCGCAAGGTATCGTTCCAGGTCACGTTCTGGGGGGCGGTGGCGGTCAATCTCGCCGCGTTGGCGTGGCTTGCCAGCGGCGGACTGCGCGTCGCCGGATGACGCAGCAGGGCCGGCCAACGGCCGGCGCTACCGGTAGGGGGGGGCCCGGGGGGGGGGGGCGGGGGGGGGGCCGGCCGCGGGCCGGCGGGGGGCGGGGGGGGGGG
>NZ_JASCOP010000298.1:0-246 GCF_029959395.1 Stenotrophomonas sp. PS02300 | reverse complement strand
TCACGCGGCCGGCGGCGGCGCGCGCGCTGCGGGCCGGTAGTGCGCTTGCTCCAGCGCGCCGTGCTTCTCGAAGTGGGCGAGGATGGCGCGGATGGCGGTGGGTTCCTCGATGCTGGCGACGATCCGTACCGCGCCGCCGCAGTGGGCGCAGGTGGTGATGTCGATGGAAAAGACCCGCTTGAGCCGTTGCGCCCAGCTCATCGCACGGCGCTTCTGCTCGGGGCTGCGCGGCTCGTCGTGGGCGCT
>NZ_JASCOP010000297.1:0-255 GCF_029959395.1 Stenotrophomonas sp. PS02300 | reverse complement strand
GGTGCGGACTACGCGCGCCTGGACAGCGACAGCTTCAGCGAAGACGGCGGCTTCGGCTTCGGCCTGCGTGCGGACAGCCGCGCGTCCAGCCGCAGCCAGGCGCTGGCCGGCCTGCGTGCGGAAACGCGCCTGCGTGGCTGGTCGCTGCGCGGCTATGCCGAGTGGCAGCAGACGCTGTCCAGCGATGGCCTGGCCTTCGATGCCAGCTTCGTGGGCGTGGATGCCTGGGCGCCGGTGGCGGGGCTGCAGCCGGCA
>NZ_JASCOP010000296.1:0-255 GCF_029959395.1 Stenotrophomonas sp. PS02300 | reverse complement strand
CCGGTCTGCTGCTGCGCGGCACCAAGCGTGACGACGTCCAGCGCGGTCAGGTCCTGTGCAAGCCGGGTTCGATCAAGCCGCACACCGAGTTCGAAGGCGAAGTGTACGTGCTGTCGAAGGACGAAGGTGGCCGTCACACCCCGTTCTTCAACGGCTACCGCCCGCAGTTCTACTTCCGTACCACCGACATCACTGGCGCCGCCAAGCTGCCGGAAGGCGTCGAGATGGTGATGCCGGGTGACAACGTGAAGATGG
>NZ_JASCOP010000295.1:0-255 GCF_029959395.1 Stenotrophomonas sp. PS02300 | reverse complement strand
CCGAGATCGGCGTGGCCTCCACCAAGGCCTTCACCACCCAGCTGGCCGCGCTGTTCCAGCTGACCGTGGTGCTGGGCAAGCTGCATGGCCGCGTGGATGCGGCGCAGGAAGCGGACTACCTGGAGCAGCTGCGCTTCCTGCCGGGCAGCGTGCAGCACGCGCTGAACATGGAGCCGCAGATCGCTGCGTGGGCCGAGCGTTTCGCGCGCAAGAGCAGCGCCCTGTTCCTGGGCCGTGGCCTGCATTACCCGATCG
>NZ_JASCOP010000294.1:0-255 GCF_029959395.1 Stenotrophomonas sp. PS02300 | reverse complement strand
CGATCGGGTAATGCAGGCCACGGCCCAGGAACAGGGCGCTGCTCTTGCGCGCGAAACGCTCGGCCCACGCAGCGATCTGCGGCTCCATGTTCAGCGCGTGCTGCACGCTGCCCGGCAGGAAGCGCAGTTGCTCCAGGTAGTCCGCTTCCTGCGCCGCATCCACGCGGCCATGCAGCTTGCCCAGCACCACGGTCAGCTGGAACAGCGCGGCCAGCTGGGTGGTGAAGGCCTTGGTGGAGGCCACGCCGATCTCGG
>NZ_JASCOP010000293.1:0-255 GCF_029959395.1 Stenotrophomonas sp. PS02300 | reverse complement strand
AGATCGACAGCCGCTGCTCGCTGATCGCCGGGCGCGTGATGTAGCGGCACAGCTTTTCGAGCTTGTGGCTTTCGTGTGCTTCCGCGGCCACGCCGGCATGCAGCGAGAAGCCGCCGACCTTGCCGGCGTCGCCCTCCAGCGAGCCTGCGTCACCGGGCAATGTTTGCAGCGTGACGACCTTGCGGCCAGCGTCGCGACCGGTGGCGATGCGGTAGGTCATCGAACTCATCCGCAGCCCATCCATGCCGTCGTCGC
>NZ_JASCOP010000292.1:0-255 GCF_029959395.1 Stenotrophomonas sp. PS02300 | reverse complement strand
CCCCCCCCCCCCCCCCCCCCCCCCCCCCCCCCCCCCCCCCCCCCCCCCCCCCCCCCCCCCCCCCCCCCCCCCCCCCCCCCCCCCCCCCCCCCCCCCCCCCCCCCCCCCCCCCCCCCCCCCCCCCCCCGCCCCCCCCCCCCCCCCCCCCCCCCCCCCCCCCCCCCCCCCCCCCCCCCCCCCCCCCCCCCCCCCCCCCCCCCCCCCCCCCCCCCCCCCCCCCCCCCCCCCCCCCCCCCCCCCCCCCCCCCCCCCCCC
>NZ_JASCOP010000291.1:0-273 GCF_029959395.1 Stenotrophomonas sp. PS02300 | reverse complement strand
GCTTGAGCCACACTACCATCGGCGCAGCTGCGTTTCACTTCCGAGTTCGGGATGGGATCGGGTGGTTCCACAGCGCTAATTTCACCAGGGAGACGGTTGGAGCGTCGCGATGTTCGTGATTTTCCCTCGGGGAAAAAGCACGGCCATACTGCGCCTGCCTCTCATAGTTCTTGTGACGTAGCGTGCACTTGGTATCTATCGACATGTCATGTCGGCCAAGGCAACTTGAGGTTATATGGTCAAGCCACACGGATCATTAGTATCAGTTAGCTC
>NZ_JASCOP010000290.1:0-273 GCF_029959395.1 Stenotrophomonas sp. PS02300 | reverse complement strand
GAGCTAACTGATACTAATGATCCGTGTGGCTTGACCATATAACCTCAAGTTGCCTTGGCCGACATGACATGTCGATAGATACCAAGTGCACGCTACGTCACAAGAACTATGAGAGGCAGGCGCAGTACGGCCGTGCTTTTTCCCCAAGGGAAAATCACGAACATCGCGACGCTCCAACCGTCTCCC
Source organism: Stenotrophomonas sp. PS02300 (assembly GCF_029959395.1). Classification (NCBI taxonomy): domain Bacteria; kingdom Pseudomonadati; phylum Pseudomonadota; class Gammaproteobacteria; order Lysobacterales; family Lysobacteraceae; genus Stenotrophomonas; species Stenotrophomonas sp. PS02300. Next base: position 87 of record NZ_JASCOP010000290.1, on the reverse strand, counting down.
TGGTGAAATTAGCGCTGTGGAACCACCCGATCCCATCCCGAACTCGGAAGTGAAACGCAGCTGCGCCGATGGTAGTGTGGCTCAAGC
>NZ_JASCOP010000289.1:0-278 GCF_029959395.1 Stenotrophomonas sp. PS02300 | reverse complement strand
GCCCTCTACGGGACACGCCGTAAACCCATCCATGGGGGCTTGGCAAAAACATCCATGTTTTTGACAGTCCCTACGAGGGCTGCCCGCCAACCGACCCCGACAGATGGCCGCTGGCGGTTGGGAGATCAAGATCAAGAGCAGCGACGCAGGGCGTAGCTCTACGGCTCCGCTCCTGGCCTCCGACCAACCGTCAATGGGTCGGCGGGGGTGGGTTTGCGGGACTGTAGAAAACATGGATGTTTTCTACAAGCCTCCATGGATGGATTCACGGCGTGTCC